>CAZIKD010000040.1:0-11526 GCA_964539725.1 uncultured Candidatus Bathyarchaeia archaeon
GCGCGGAGCGCCGGTCCAATCATTCCTCAGGATCAGCGATGACAGGATCTACGAGCGCGATCTCGTCCACGAGCCGTACATGGTCGTCGTCCTCGACCCCCTCCTCGCTAAGACGGTCCCCGTGACGCAGGGACTCAAGAAGGGCGGTCTCGTCCTCGTCAACCACCCCCGCGGTGGTCTCGAGACGGGGATAGGTGGACCTTTTAAGGTCGCCACTGTTGATGCGACGAAGGTTGCCATGGAGACCATCGGTAGGCCCATCACTAACACCGCCATCCTCGGTGCATTCGCGAAGGTCACCGGCATGGTAAAGCTCAGCAGCCTCGAGGAGGCCGCCCACCACCAGTGGAGCGGACGCATCGGCGAGATGAACATCAAAGCGATGCAGAAGGCTTACGAGGTGGCCGTACCCGCGGTCGATGTCTCCAATGTTAAGATGGAGGAGGTCAAGGTCCAGACCCGAGCGCGTAAAGCTGGTGACCGAGACGTCTCTAGCTGGAGGCTCTACCGTCCGGTCTTCAACGATGCCAAGTGCGTTGGGTGTCGCCGCTGCTTCATCCTCTGCCCTGAGGTCGCCATCGGTATGAATAACAACAAGGCGGTCGTAAACTATCAGTACTGCAAGGGCTGCGGCATCTGTCATGAGGAGTGCCCGACCAAGGCAATCGAATGGGTCCAGGAGACTATCTAAGGAGTTGAATATGATATGCCACAGAGATTCGAGGTAATGGTTGGTAACAAGGCAGTCGCCCACATGGTCAGACTCGCCAGAGCGAGGTTCATCTCCGCTTTCCCAATCACGCCCCAGACCACCATCGTCCAATATATAGCTGATATGGTTGCCAACGGGGAGATCGACGCCGAATACGTCACCACTGAGGGCGAGCTAACCGCACAGGCATCTGCCTTCACAGCGGGAGCTGCAGGAGTACGCGCCTTCACAGCAACTGCCGGCCCAGGTCTCCTCTACATGCACCACCCAATGATCGCCACGAGAAACAACAGAGTCCCAGTAGTCATGGCCCTAATGCACAGGGGCATTAAGGGGATGGACCCCGATCATAGCGACATGATGGCTCAGCGTGAGACCGGCTGGATGATGCTGGAGTGTGAGAGCGGTCAGGAGATCCTTGACACCGGTTTAATGGCTTACAAGGTCGCCGAGGACGAGCGCGTCCGCCTTCCCTGCATCTTCGCTGGCGATGGATATATACTCAGCTACACCGATGAACCCATCGACATTCCCGACGAGGCTAAGGTAGACGCCTTCCTCCCACCATACAAGACGACGATTCCCCTCTTACCCAACCAGGGCGCGGAGAGCAGGGCCTTCCAGATGAGGCAGTGGAGCATCGGACGAGACCCACAGGCCAACTTCGCCGACGACCAGCAGGCCATGATTAATGCCAAGAAGGTCATCAAGGAGGTCAATGCTGAATTCAAGAAGCTGTTCGGTCGCAGCTATGGTAACGGCCTAGTCGAGGAGTACAAGACGAAGGACGTAGACGCAGTAATCGTCGCAGCCGGCACTATCGCGAGCACTGCACGCGTCGCTGTCGACAGGCTTCAGGCCGAGGGAAAGAAGGTAGGTCTAGTCAAGCTCAAAGCCTTCAAGCCATTCCCGGCAGAGGAGTTCCAGCGCATAGGTCCCAAGGTAAAGACAATGGGCATCATTGACCGCAACATAAGCATCGGCTCCGGCGGCTGGACCTTCGGAGAGATCAGGAACGCAATGTACGATGTCGAGGAGAGGCCCCAGACGCTCCAGTTCCACGCGGGACTAAATGGAAAAGAGGTCCGCGTCCAGGACATAATGAAGATAGGTGAGAAGACCCTAAAGGCCGCAAGCGGCGCGAAGGTCTCCCCACTTGTGGAGTGGGTATAAGGAGGAAAATGAAATGAGCAAACCAGTTCCACTCGTGAAGCTAGACGAGAAAGAGTACATACAACCAGCGAACCAGTCCTGCCAAGGCTGCACCGGCGCCTCAGTCGCGAGAATCGTCGCCAAGGTCCTGAAGGACAAGATGGTCCGCCAGGAGGTCGCCTGCTGTGGCCCAGCCTTCGGTAACCTCGAGCAGCCAAGCATCTATGGAGAGGTCTTCGAGGGCGCCGGCGCCATGTCGACGGGCCTCAGCCGCGCCTTCAAAAGGATGGAGCGCGAGGACGCCATCGTCACCACCATAGTGGGCGACGGAGGCACAACTGACATCGGATTCCAGGGCCTCTCGGGCGCAGCTGAGCGCAACGAGAACGTCCTCTGGATCTGCTACGATAACGAGGCTTACATGAACACGGGCGGCCAGCGCAGCAGCGCTACCACTAAGTATGCGGAGACTACGACGACCCCGGTTGGCGAGTTCAGCCGAGGCAAGAAGGAGCGGAGGAAGAATGTCGCCGCTATGGTCGCCCTCCACAGGATCCCCTACATGGCCACTGCGAGCATCGCGTACCCCGAGGACTTCATCGGCAAGCTCGAGTACGCAAAGAACATCAAGGGATTCCGCTTCATCCAGATCTCCGCCCCCTGTCCAACAGGTTGGAGGTTCGAACCACAGTACGCGGTCAAGATAGGAAAGGAGATGGTACTTAGCGGCATGTGGCCTCTCTATGAGGTCATCGACGGCGAGAAATTCCGCATCACATACAAGCCGAAGGAGCTAAAGCCGGTTAAAGATGTCCTCAAGATGCAGGGCAGGTTCCGTCACATCACGGAGGATGAAATAAAGGAGATCCAGGACGACGTCGCCTCATACTGGGCTCGCCTCGTCGCCAAGGACGGTAAGGAGTTCTTCTAATAGCTTTTATTTTAGTTAAATAATTTAACTATTTTGATTTTTTTTACACTTTTAAACAACTGGAATTTCTATCCCTATGATAATTACAGTTGATAGAGTTTCGGCGCGCGCGCCTTCCGCACTATACCGTACATAAAGGGATCACAGTACTTTGGGTCAATACTATAAAAACCTGTACGTGTTGTAATTACAGTGGTTATCTTACTGATAATCTTGAATGAATGGAAAAACCTGAGTGTGAGGGATAATTGCGGTTAAAATGTGTGCAAAAAGAAAAAAGACGAGGGGTTTAAGCGTAGAGACCTTGGGCGATCATCGCGTCGGCGACCTTTAGGAAGCCTGCAACGTTAGCGCCCACTACGTAGTTCCCGGGCTGACCGAAGAGCTTTGCTGTGTCGTATGAGTTCTTGTGGATGTTGACCATGATGCCGTGTAGCTTCTGATCAACCTCCTCGAAGCTCCAGAAGTAGCGCTGGCTGTTCTGGACCATCTCGAGGCCACTTGTAGCGACACCTCCTGCGTTGCTAGCCTTGCCCGGTGCATATAGCACATTCGCGTCTTGGAGTACCTTGATTGCTTCCAATGTGCAGGGCATGTTGGCGCCCTCGGTGACTGCCTTGACTCCGTTGTCGACGAGCTTCTTCGCGTCTTTGTCGTTGAGTTCGTTTTGGGTGGCACAGGGGTATGCGAGGTCGCCCTTTACGCCCCACGGGGTCTTCTTAGCCTCGTATGTGACGCCCTTGAACTTTTCGGCGTACTCGCTGATGCGGCCTCTTTTAACGTTTTTAAGCTCGAGTATGAACGCGAGCTTTTTCTCATCGATGCCCGCGGGGTCGTAGATGTAGCCGTCGGAGTCACTCATCGTGACGACCTTTGCTCCGAGTTGTATGAGCTTCTGCGCCGCGAATTGGGCGACGTTACCGGAACCAGAAACAATTGCGGTCTTACCTTTGATAGCCTCCTTCTTGGTCTTCAGCATCTCATCGCTGAAGTAGACCGCGCCGTAACCCGTAGCCTCGGTCCTAGCGAGGCTTCCGCCGTACATTAAACCCTTTCCAGTGAGCACACATGTACCGTGGTTGTTGGTTATCTTGCGGTACGCGCCATACATGTAGCCGATCTCTCGTCCACCAACACCGATGTCGCCTGCGGGGACGTCGACGAACTGGCCGACGTGCCTGTAGATTTCGAGCATGAAGTTGGTACAAAAGTTCTCGACCTCAGCATCTGTCTTACCCTTGGGGTCGAAGTCGGATCCACCCTTAGCACCGCCCATAGGAAGGGTCGTTAGACTGTTCTTGAATGTCTGTTCGAATCCGAGGAACTTCATGATGCCTAGATTGACCGTTGGGTGGAACCTGAATCCACCCTTGTAGGGGCCAATGGCTGAGTTGTACTGTACACGGTAGCCACGGTTGATCTGGATTTTCCCGTCCTTGTCCTTCCAAGGGACGCGGAATTGAATGATCCTCTCAGGCTCTACTATGCGCTCAAGAATGGCGTATTCCTGATACTTTGGGAACTTCTTGATCGCGGGTTCGATGGTTGCTAGAACCTCGTAAGCGGCCTGGTGGAAATCCTTCTGGAGGGGATCCTTTTCAACAAGGCTCTTATAGATATTCTCAATGTACTTATCCAATTTTCGCGCCTCCCTAAAACTTTCGGTATCCGGTATATATTGCTATCCATATTTTCCATTATATATATTTTCTATTTATATTATTCTAAAATAAATACCGATAATACTAAATATCAATGATAATATTGGATAAAAAGGGCGAATATATCAACTATTAGGAGTTATTTTCCGACATAAGGATTTTGATCATTTCTTTGTTTAATGTAAACGTATTTTTTTTCTAGGCTAATTTTGCATTTATTTTTAACTTTCTCAACGATAACCTTAAATCCAATTCATTTGAAGCGTAGTAGATGGTATGTACAGGGTCTGAAGAGGTATATACTTACCTTTTTATTGAATCGAAAAAGACATCCGGCCTCTATCACACCTGTACTACTGTTGTGTGAGAAATCATGAATGGAGATACTCTCATAGCATTGACCGTAGGTTTCCCGCCGTTGGCGGGTCTCCTATGTTATGCCCTGAACAATAGAATGGCACGAAGGCTGATCATCGCATTGACCGCCGTTATCCTAATTGGCTCCTCAATTTTGTTATATCAAGGTGGGGGCTTCGAGTATGAGCCCACCCCAATATTTGAGAACGTCGTCCTGATACTTGACTTAGCGCTTCTCGTCTACTTCCTCTATGCCGGGTTAAAGTATAGTAATTGGTTGATTATTGGCCTCGCAGTCCTCCAGCTTGTCCCGGTGGCGTATTTCGAGTTTGGTCTCGGCGGAATGGCCGTCGAGCCGATTATTGTTGTGAATGAGCTCTCTATCATGATGAGTCTCATCATTAGCGTCGTGGGCTCCCTCATCGTTGTTTACGCTCTAAGCTACATGGATGAGCATGAACACCACCTACACATCGAGAAAAGCAAGCAACCTCGCTTCTTCTTCTTCATGCTCCTCCTTCTAGGTGCAATGCATGGCCTTGTATTCAGCAACAGTCTATACTGGGTCTACTTCTTTTGGGAGATCACAACACTCTGCAGCTACGAGCTGATCAGACACGATGGTACCGAAATTGCTGTGAAGAACTCCCTTACCGCTCTCTGGATGAACCTCCTCGGCGGCGTCGGCTTCGTTGCGGCCATCTACATCGGCTTCCTCTTCTTTGGCTCCATCTCATTAGAGGAGCTAACGAAGCATAGCGTCGCGCCAATCTCGCTTCTCCTCTTCGCGACTCTCGCCTTTGCAGCATTCACCAAGTCTGCCCAGTTCCCCTTCAACAAGTGGCTTCAGGGTGCCATGGTTGCCCCGACACCAGTCTCCGCCTTACTACACTCCAGCACGATGGTCAACGCTGGCATCTTCCTCATACTTAGATTCGCACCAGCGTTCAGGGGAACCGCGCTGAGCTATGGAGTCGCCCTAGTCGGAGCCTTCACCTTCATGATTACCGCGATCCTCGCCCTTAATGAGCGGGTTTCCAAGGGGATTCTGGCATATTCGACGATTGGGAACCTTGGTCTAATCATATTGTGCGCGGGCATCAACACGCCCTTGAGCTACGCCGCCGCTTTGACGTTGCTTGTCTTCCATTCGTTGTCGAAGGGTCTGCTCTTCCTCTGCGCCGGTGTCGTCGAGAACCGCATCCACACGCGCTTCATCGAGGACTGGGAGGGCCTCCTAGCAAAGCTCCCTAGGACGACCTTAATCATGATCGTAGGAATGCTGAGCATGTTCCTCCCTCCCTTCGGTATGCTACTCGGGAAGTGGGCCGCTATCGACGCGATCAGCGCCGCGCCGACTATGGGTTCACTCCTAATAATTATGTTGGTTCTCATTGGGAGCGCCGCCACTACACTTTACTATGCAAAGTGGCTGGGGCACATGCTTGTGCTCCCGCAGTCTGGGAAAAAGCTCGGGAATGAAGAGCTGCCGCTTCCCTACTCAATATCCCTCTTCTCCCTGCTCTCACTTAGCGTGGTCATGGGCGTCGCTGCCTCAAGTGTAATCGGTTTTATAGTATTGCCTACCCTGCCCGTGGGATATATTTCATACATAAGTGTAAACCCATTTACAATCGAAACTGCCTACGGCTCATTTTTGTCTTATCCGTTCTGGGTGGGTGCAATCGCAATATTCGTTGTTGGTGTATTGATCGCCCGGAGTAAGGGTGGGGTAGTGAAGGCTCCCTACGTCAGCGGCGAAAACGTCGTCGACAATCCCGACGCTTATATGACCACAGCAGACACACAGGTGCCAATACAAGTTTCCGGTCTCTTTATGGATAACGAGTTCAGCGCTAGCAGGGTGTTGAACTACGGGGTTGTCGCCGGGGCTTTGGTTGTCATAATAATGTTTCTAACAGTGGTGCTTTGATATGGTTGACTTCGCAAATCCCTATACATATGTCCCGATTGCTCTCATCATACTCGCGCCAATAATCGGTGGTATATTAATGGGTATAGACCGGAAGTTAACAGCAAGAATGCAAAGTAGGATGGGGCCACCGATCGTACAGCCCTTCTACGACGCGATAAAACTCTGGGGCAAGGAGCCATTCATAGCCAGCCAACTCCAGCCAGTCCTCGCATTCGGCTACTTCGGCTTCAGCGTAGCTGCCTTCGCTCTCCTGGCGTTCGGACAGGACATGTTGATCATGATCTTCACCATGGCCATTGCCGATCTGTGTCTTATTATGGCAGCCTTCAACTCAAAGTCCCCTTACAGTAACATCGGCGCCCGCCGTGAGCTCATCGCAATGATGAGCTATGAGCCAGTCATGCTCCTAGTCGCCATAAGCGTATTCTTCGTAACGGGGAGCTTCATGGTGGGCTCGGTGTTCGAGATCAACCAGCCACTGCTGACAATCCTCCCATTAACATTCCTAGCGCTCGTCCCCGTTCTGATAATCGACATGAAAAAGTCCCCGTTCGACGTCTCCGGGTCGAGCCATGCGCACCAAGAGCTCGTCAGGGGCATTTACACCGAGTTTAGCGGCTACACCCTCGCAATCATCGAGCTGGGTCACTGGACAAAGGTAGCTCTGCTGCTAGGCTTCGCGAGCCTCTTCTGGGCGCAGAACCTGATAATAGGAGCGGTCCTTGCATTCGCACTCTTTTTTATTGTACTTGTGATCGACAATAGCTACCCAAGGCTTGACTGGAAGACCATGATCAAGACTACGTGGATAGTTGGGTTCCTCCTAATAATCGCGAATATCGCCGGTTTGATCGCTCGGGCGGTGATACTATCATGAAGATTATGACAAAGGCTCGGCTCAAGTCGCCATGGGTCTTGCACTTCGATTGCGGCAGCTGCAACGGCTGCGACATCGAGATCCTGGCCGCGCTGACGCCAAAGTTCGACGTGGAGCGCTTCGGCATAGTGAACATAGGCGACCCGAAGCAAGCGGATGTCCTACTTGTGACGGGCCCCGCCAACAAGCGTAACCAGCGCGTATTGAAGAACCTCTACGACCAGATGCCTCAACCGAAGGCGGTAATCGCCATAGGCGAATGTGCATGCAGCGGTGCGATTTTCCACAACTGCCCCAACACCCTTGGGGGTGTCGATAAGGTCATCCCAGTGGACGTCTACGTCCCCGGTTGCGCCGCGCGCCCCGAATCGATCGTGGACGGGGTCGTACTAGCGTTACAGAAACTCCAGAAGGTGAGCGAGGGAGAGAAGGTGGATTAAGATGACGGCGCAGGAATTCGAGTTAAAGACGAAAACCGAGGACGTGTTCGCCGAGAAGTCGGAGATGTTCAACAAGATAAGCGAGTTGAAGGCTCAGGGTGCACGCCTCATGACCATCACCGCCCTCGACCACGACAAGGAGATAGAGTACGTCTACAACTTCGCCAGGGACCTGGACATAGTGAACCTCAGGGTCACGACCCCTAGGAAGGATTCGATGCCCAGCATCTCAAGTCTCTACCCCTCCGCGTTCCTCTTCGAGAATGAGCTACAGGACCTCTTTAAGATCCAGGTCTCGGGCATCAGCGTCGACTTCGGTGGCAAGCTCCTCACGATAGAGGGTGCTGACGACACGACGCTTGTGAAGCCAGCCATCGGGCCGGTGCCCTTCATCAAGAGGTTCTATGGACGCTGTCGTGAGCAGTGTCCGGGGATGGTTAATGTCCCTAAATATATCCGCCAGATAGCGGAGGGCGACCCACAGGCGGGGTACAGTACTGTCTGCGAGCGTGCCCCACTACCCGCTATCTTAGGCCGTGTCTGCTTTGCCCCATGTCAGGAGGGTTGCAGGCAGGAGATGAATGATGAGCCGATACAGATCAGGCTCTTGAAGAGATACGCAGCAGACTCGATGCCGAGCCTACGACGTAAAGTGAAGAGAGGGAAGTCCACAGGTAAGAAGATCGCTGTGGTCGGCGGAGGCCCCGCGGGTGTCAGCTGTGCTTACTTCCTCGGCATGCTCGGCCACGAGATCACAGTCTACGAGAAGAACGACCGCTGCGGAGGCGCCATGCTCTGGGGCATACCCAAGTACAGGCTCCCCAAGGTCCTCCTCGAGGAGGAGATCCAGGCACGCTTAGAAGAGGCAGGCGTCACTCTTAAGGCGAAAAATGATGTTAAGAACCTTAAAACCCTGAAGAAAGACTATGATGCCGTCTTCGTCGCTATCGGCGCGCTGGATAGTTATAAACTCGGCGTTGAGGGTGAGGAGAACGAGGGAGTCATGGACTTCCGCGAGCTCCTCAGTCTCGTCAACATCCATGGCAAGACGCCAACAGTGGGGGACAGGGTCGCCATTATAGGCGGCGGCAACAGCTCAATCGACGCCGCACGCGTCGCCAAGCGCCTCGGCGCAGGCAAGGTCGTCATGTATTACAGGCGCACCGAGAAGGAGATGCCCGCCTCGCCTCTCGAGATCCACGGGGCACTCCAGGAGGGCGTCAGCTTCGAGTACCTCACAGCCCCCATCAAGATCACATCGGGTAAGCCGCTTAAACTCACCCTGCAGCAAATGGAGCTGGGCGCACCCGATGATTCAGGCAGGCGCAGACCTGTCCCGAAAAAGGGTAGTGAGTACACCGTCGAGGTAGACACGATAGTAAAAGCCATCGGCCAAGCGGTGGTTATTCCCGCAGACTTCGGCGTCGAAGTCAACAGGCAGGGTAGGATCGTCATCAACGAGGAAACGATGCAGGCGTCCCTCCCCGGCGTTTACGCAGGCGGGGACAGCGTCTACGGCCCCAGCTCTGTTATAGATGCACTTAGGGACGGCAGGAAGGCCGCCCATAGCATCGACATGAGCCTAGGAGGCACAGGCCTACCAACCCCAGACCTCGATGCGAACGAGTTCGTCGGACGCCCCACTAACATAGAGGAGATGAGGCTCCAGGAGAGGATGGTCTGTCGCGAACTCAACCCTGAGGAACGCGTCAAAGGATTCAGCGAGGTCGAGCTAGGCTTCAACGAGGATGAAGCGCTTCGCGAGGCAAATCGTTGTTGGAAGTGCGACTGGAATGAGTGATGCAAAGATGTCTCAGAATAAGTACACCGTTATACCCTTCGGGCCACAGCATCCAGTACTACCTGAGCCCGTACACCTACGCTTCATCGTGGACGAGGATAAGATAGTTGACGTCGTGCCCAACCTGGGATACGTCCACCGCGGCATCGAACGTGGCTGCGAACTCAACGATTACAAGAGGAATATCTACCTCTGCGAGCGCGTCTGCGGCATCTGCAACTACATACATGGCATGACCTACAGCGAGGCGATAGAGAAGGCAACCGACACGGATGTGCCGATCCGCGCAAAGTATCTGCGTGTGATATGGAGCGAACTCGGAAGGCTCCAGAGCCACCTTCTATGGCTCGGCCTCTTTGCCGATGCGGTTGGATTCGAGAGCCTCTTCATGCAGATATGGCGCGACAGGGAGGTCATACTTACCCTGAACGAGAAGACAAACGGCCACCGCATTCACCTCGAGACCAACCTCATCGGCGGCTGCAGGAAGGACATAGACGAGAGCCTCGCGAAAGCCTACGTCGAGGACCTTAGCGTCGTGAGGAAGAAGATGGAAATCCTTCGACCCGTCTTCTATAAGGACTCCGCCCTGAAGTCGAAGTGCGAAGGGAAGGGGATACTGCCAAAGGGCAAGGCATCCTTCCTAGGCGCCGTCGGACCGACAATCAGGGGGAGCGGAATAAAGCAGGATACGAGGATGACCGGCTATGAAGCCTACGGCGCAATCGACTTTGAACCCATCGTATACGATGGCGAGGACGCGTACTCGAGAATGCTCGTTCGCTACGACGAAGTATTCCAGAGCTTCGACCTTATAGGCAAGGCGCTGAAGGAGATGCCCAAGGGGACCGTACTCAATAAAAACACAAAATTTCCGGATGGAACCGCCATAGCCCGATCTGAACAGGCCCGCGGAGAACTCTTTTACTACGTTGAGGGAAACGGTACGAATAAGCTGAGTCGCTGTAAGATCAGGACCCCGACCGCTGCGAACATTCCGCCTCTCGTCACGATGCTAATTGGTAACGAGATCTCTGATATTCCTACCATCATTCATAGTATTGACCCATGCATTAGTTGTACAGAGCGCATTGTAAAGGTGAAGAAGGAGGTAAACTGAAATGCCAGAGATGTTAAAAGAGATACTCAAGAACCTGTTCAGCAAGCCAGCGACGGTAAACTACCCCTTCATTAAGCCAGAGCCTTTACCGGGGACACGCGGAGCCTTAACATGGGACATGAATAAGTGTGACCATTGCCAGGACTGTGAAAGGGTATGCCCTAGTATGGCCATAAGAGTATACCCAGATGACAAAAAGGTTGAGTACCACCCATTCAAGTGCCTTTTCTGCTTCCTTTGTATAGATAATTGTATGCAACTAGCGATCTCGAATAGTACAACAGCTCCTAAACCAGGTTATGAGAAAAGAATTGAGGTTTTCGAAACTAAAAAAGACTAGTTCTGCAAATGTTTCCTTGTTTTTCAATCAAAAGCTTATGCCATGCGCTCGAAATAGCAGCCTCTTTCTCAAAAAAAATATTATGCCAGTCGCGCGCGCTATAAGTGCACATAAATACAAAAAACCTTTTTACAATCCCCTTTCATGCGGCCTCAATTCTTCTCAGCGTAATATCGGCTGCAACCAATAGGGGATCATA
>CAZIKD010000041.1:0-11290 GCA_964539725.1 uncultured Candidatus Bathyarchaeia archaeon
AACGATGATGACAGAAGGTAGGTGATGTCTTGGCAACTATTGCAATTGAATATGTTATAGTTTTTTTAAGCATATTAATGTTAGCTGTGGCGGTATGGGCTACAGACAGGTTTAAATTTTTTAGTTCTGCACGTGCTATGACTGCCCCAGCTTTTGCGCTTACTATGATTCCCGCTTTTTACACTATTTTCGGTACTACTTATCAAATTGATAATATGGCTTATCTTGGTGTGTTGCAACAGTGGTGGCTATATGCAGTATCCTGGTATCCAGCATATATACTCGGAATATTGATCGGTGGTAGAATCAGAGCAACGGGCCAGCATCTAACTTTACCTGATCGGTTTATGCACTATGGAGCAATTTCTGAGGTTCTTGTTTCAGTGGTATCACTTCTTTACCTCATGCCAATGGATGTAATGCTTATGCTGGGAGTTCTAGGTGTTCTTCTGACAGGTGGAGCACTTCCCGCCGGAATATTTGTGATAGTCTTCGGCTTAATCCTCGTTGCATTTACCGCTAAGAAGGGTTGGGCTGGGTATTCAATAGCTGGGGTTCTATATTTCGTCTTTATGGCACTGGGGGTCGGTGTGGCTAGCATTACATTTGTTAACGCAGCTGGTGGTTGGTCAAAAATCCTGCAAGAAGCTGGAACCGCTAATCTTACCCCTTGGTTCACCGATTTCGGGGGATTCATGAAATTGGTGTCTCAACCAGCCAATCTTATCTGGTTCCTAATGGGATTCGCTTTCATAATAGATCCTATGGTCTGGCAAAGATTTAGTTTGGCAGAGAATAGTAAGGCAGTACAGAAAGGCATGACCTATGCGTTTCTATTCTGGGTATTTTTTGACATAACTACGGTGTTCACCGGACTCTCTGTCGTTACCTTGGGAAGCGGAGGGTATCTAGATACTGCGATGGCATTTTTGCCTGCGACTTGGGTTGGTTTAATTCTAGCGGGTAATCTGATGGTAGCCATCGCCGGAGGTTCCGCCTATCTTCACGCGGGGGGAATGATAGTTGCCCAGAATCTTTCAAAGGCACTTAATTTACTACCCGCCAATACTTTGTCATCGGATAAGGAAGCGAAGGTTTGGTATGAAAAAGGGGTGGGAATTTTAGGTGCGATGACTATTGTCCTTACATTGATTCTCACCGTGATACTTCCCGGCAGCCCAACCACGCTAGCGTGGGAAGTTGTGAGTGGTATGCTTATCGGAGGATTAGCATTTACAATAATCTTCGGTGGACTTTTGTTCAGAGACACCATTCCTAGCGAGGCTATTAATTTTAGTATCGTTTCTGGTTTATTAGTTACAATTAGTTTCCTAGTATATGGGCTACTTAATCAAAGTGCCTCAGTCATTAATGTGGGGGGACTAATGGTGACTTCTCTTGGTATTACTCCTCAGGCAGCTTATGGTGGTTCACCCTTCGTTGATGTTAGTAGAATATATGGCGTTTTAGCATCCGCCATAGGGTTCGCGGTAGGTTATGGTTATTATTTATTGTTTAAAAAGGAGGCAACGGTATGAGCATAAGAGAAAGAGTTTACTTTGTGGCATCTGATAGTGAAAGACTGGAAATCGTCCCTCAGGGAGCGGGGGAAATAGCGGTTTCTTACGATAACCGTGAAAGTCGTCCGCTCTCTATAAATATTAAAATCAGTTGTCCTGAAATAATAGCGTTAAATAAAGTGGATGTCACGCCCAATTATAGGGGTAATGAGCAAGGAATTTATAAGATTCCGTTCAAAGTACCGGTAGATTTTGCTGACACGATTACGATTGAAGTATCTACTCAGCCACGAACCGGACTAGGTTCATTCGGATCATCGATTATCAATAAAACAAAATTGCTCTTAGTTCCTCTTATTATGAAGACAACTAATATCATGTCGACAGAGGATCAGACAAAAATACTTGTTGGTATGCAGGGAAAAGCGTTTGTTTTAGTGCCAGATGAATCAATTAAGCCAACTACGACTCCCGTTATTGGAGACGTAAGTATTCAACCACTGATTTCGATAGGATTACCAACTACTTCCGGTTTAGTTGTTATGTTACAGTGTAATGCTAGGACATTAAAAATACTGGAGAATACCGCGAAGAATGCAGGTGCGCAACTAGACAGCGTATCAAGCGATCAATTGCTTCTTCAGTTTTTCATTAATGATTTTAAGAAGTTTGCGGCAAAACTTCCCGGTGCTAAAGTTGAAGGCCCTACAGGTACAGCTCACGTTAAGATATCTGGCGCAGGATCAACTTATCTTATGATGGTCACACAGGTCAGTCCTAAGGAAGACGAGCGCGTAGTCAAAGTCATTCAGGCAATAGTTGATGAGGGTAAGAGAACGAACTCTTCAGTGACCGTTGTAGTTACGGCTTTGGATAGTACCTTGATGGATATTGCGAAGAGTAGTACGATTAATGTCATCGATGTTTTCCACGGCCTGGAGGTTAGGGGAGTTTGGATGGGTGATCCCCTTATTGAGAAATATTTGAAAAACCGTCTCAATTTAGATTTAGTCGCGTATTCTGATAAGATTTCTAAAAATTATACGCCTTCAGTGTTTGAAGAAGCAATAAATAAGATTAAGGTGGAGTAAATGTCTGTAGAAGTTACAGTAGCCGGACTTGGTTTATTAGCGATAAGTGGTCTTGGCTGGTACGGCTCGACATATCTTAGAGCTTCAAAAGAGATCGCTGACCCCCTTCTTTCAATAAGCTCTTTGGACGTACAGCAGAGGCCTCAGGAAGAGGACCTCATTGATATAGGTACAGGTCAACAGGCTGAGGAAAAACTGGGAAATGAGCTTGGTAACTCTCGCAATATTGTACTTATAGCAGGCTCTGTAAATACAACGGTTTTAAGCCTAATTCGTAATTATTTCCCACCCAAGGTTATATTAAGAGTAATAGTTAATCCGCAACTTAGTAAAGCGGTCTTTTTGAGCAAGATCGCCTCTACATATGGTGGAGTCATAAGAGGCACAGATAAGATTCTTAATGAAGATATCACAGTATTTTTTATAGACGGAAAGGAGACGCTTCTTCTTAGGAATAAGGATAATGGAGTGCTAATAGCAAAAGATGAAAACGCGGCAGTAGTAATCGCTAAGAAGAGTAATGATCTGTGGTTTGAGTCTAAGCCGTTAGATGTAAGGTGATAGAAATGCCAAGTTGGTTCAGTGTAGTTGATCAGTCAATTGAATTAGCTAAAGCAAAACTTTTTAATTTGCTTAAAAGCTTGGATGATCCAAAAGCAAGAGCTGACCTAGCTCTTAAAGAATACCAGGATACCATAATCATACTTCAGCGAGCGGGAGTGTTGATGAATGCTAAGCAGATTCAAATTAAGGGATTCAAGGCTAAATTAGATTCTAAGGCAAGGGAAGCTCATAGCAAGGCAATTGTAGCCGTAAAGTCGGGTCAGAATGACTATGCTGTGATCTATGCCAACCTTCAGGCTAAACTGGAGAAGCAGGAGGAGTACTGTGAGGACACGATTACTAACATCGATCAACGACTAAAGATTATCAATAGCCAAATAATCGATGCACAAGCCACACAAGACCTCGTTGAGATGGTTATTGATACAGAGAAGATGAGATTAGACGTTGCTAATGCTGAAATACAATACGGTGAAGCTATTAGTAATGTTAAGACTCATGGCACAAACATCTATAATGCAATCAAGAATCTCCAGAGTATGAGGGAAGAAAGGGAGGCCCGTGGTCAAGCATTATCAGAGATGGCTGCTTCCGGTCTAATCGAGACCGTCTCCTCTAAACTTGTGCCAACTGATCCCGCTAGAACCAGTGTCATACTGAAACAGATAGATGAAGAGATAAAGATCACAAAGTCTGGTGCAGATCCAGAGCTAATAGGAGGTAAGGTCCAGTGACTTATGAAAAACCCGTGAGTCCAACGGAGAAGAGCAACATGGATAAGTTTATGGAAATTCAAGCCAGGGCGGTTTCCGAGGCCAAGAAGGCGGCTAACCAGGTTTTTGCTGAGATAAAGTCTGCCAACGAGAAGATCAAAACGGAGCTTGATAAGAGAAGTAAACTAAGCGCCGAGGAAAAGAAGACACTACTATCAGTAGACGAGGAAAACCTACAACGTCGCGTTATGAATGAACTCGTGGAGACTCGCACCAGCTTAATTCTCATAGATAAAGCGATAGCGACCAAGCAGGCAAAGATCATTCAGTTGAATTTACTTGTAACCGCACCGAATTCCATAGATGCAATCGTCCAGAAAGCAAGGATTGACTCCGAGTCAGCAGATCTAGAGAAACTACTGGTGCAAAAGACCTACCTCAATACGGTATATGTCGAGCTTGCCAAGGCATCAAGACAGATATCTAACATAAGATCAACTGAACGATTCAAACCCATCGAGTCTCATCTAAGAGGCTTGCTAAACGAGGTCGACAAACTCCAGAGCGAAAGCGACGCACTATCTAAGGCATCAACCGATCCATCCGTCGTATCAGCGCGTGCGACGCTTGAAGAGGGTAAGAAACTAATAGAAGACTCCAACGCTTCTTAGGTGATTTAAATGGGTTCTCTTCCCACAAGATTTTGGGTGACTACCGGAGTGGGTATACATCCAGAACATCAAATTAATGCCTATGATCAAGCACTCTACATGGCGGGAATATCTGAACAAAACATAATAGCAGTATCATCAGTACCCCCACCAGTCATGATTAAACCTAACATCATAAACGGCATATCATATATTCCAGCTCCAGAGTCAGACGTTAAATCAAGGTTCCCCACAACGAGACTACCCCGCGAAAAAGGCACTTTCTTTACCCTAGGAAATTCTTGGTGTATAAATGTAGTATTGGCTCGTTCCGATGGCGATGAGGGCGGAAGAGTGACCTCGAGCATAGGTCTAGGTTGGTATAAACCAAACACACCCGATGAAACACACGGAATCTACGCTGTCGAAGATCATGGCGACAACGATTATAGACTCAGCCTAGATAACTGCCAGGAAATGCTTGATAGGATGATGGAGTTCAGAAAGGTAAATCCCATTCAATCTCACCTATCCCCGCATGGCAAAGGCGAGATTATTTCCGAGGAGAAGATACCACTTTGCGATGTCACGACGCTAGATCAGCTTCAGCATAGTTTTGCACGTAGAATAATTTGGGAATCAGCCACACCTCTTCGACAAATTCACACAATCACAATCGACAGTATACCAGAGGGATATATCGGTACAACTATCGCAGTCGTAGTTTTTGATCCCTTCACAGAAACCCATTCATAGGCTAGATTAACAAATTTTAGTCACGTTTGCGCCGTTGAGATACAGAACAGGCGCGCGTGGAAACGACAATCCGTTGAAGCAGCTAAGTGATTACTTAGTTAAGGACATCCTAGCTGGTCGCGCACACTAACCAATATTCTAGCGTGTGCATAAAAGCTAACTACCCACTTTAAAACTTAAAGTAGATCAAAAACCTCATTTATCATCTTAATAAAATACTCTTTAGTTTTTAGGTTAAAAATCCATTGTACTTTTTCAGTTTTCAATTTATTGAACTCTTTTTCAAGTAATTTCTTATTTGATCCTTCAAGATCGTTAATATCATATCCTAACATAATTAAATAAAATCTATCTGGATCATTTGAATATTTTGTAGACTTGGCCAGCTCATAACATCGATCGTTCATCATCAGAAAACAAGTCCAATCAAAAATAAAATTTAATGATTTATTGTAAGCCTCATTTATTGAATCATAATCATTAGGATATTGTATATTATAGTTCGAGTAAACTTCAAAAAGTTTCTCCATCAATATATCATATTTATTTACATAAGGTTCATCAATTTTATTCATTAAATCATATCTAGAAATAACCTTAATGGGAGGATAAGTCCTAATTACACTTATCACATTTTTCCCCACTTTCCTAGCGACATTTGCCTTTTCAACCTTAATCCTAGCTTCATCATCATAGGGAACACCTGCAAGCTTGAACGCCTCCTCCTGACTCTCAAACAATTGATAAAAAACTCTAGGGTTCACGTCGCATTCTTTTAAAATTGCTTTCATACTCGGCGTTTTCCCAAATTCACCATAATACTCTCTAATGAATTTAATTACCTTTGTACTTTCCTTATTAGTGCTCAAGCTCAGTAAATTAAAAGTAGCTATTGCCATCAATTAAACTTTCCATTTCTAACCATTTCAAGACAAGTAGGACCATTTCAAATCCATTTCACCCTCATTTACACCCATTTCAACCATTTCAGACTCGCTTACAACTATCAACGTATATGCGCGTGCTTGCTCGATCCCCGCATCATCTCATAAAGATCTTTAATCGATCTTTGTACCAAGTAGAAACGATACGCAACATCAAAAACCCTAAACCCTGCTCGCTTGCGCATGAACCAATCTCCACCCTCTCCTTATTAGGACCACCATTGTTTTTCAACGCCCTTAACTACTAAGAAGAATTTCAAAAATCAAATTGCTAAAAGCGTGAGCGCGCGCGATTTGAGAAAGTAATCCTGATGACAAGTGTTTTAGCCGATTCGCGCGCGCCTCGTTTGGTAGTCGCGTATGCGCTTACGATAATAATTGCTTGCGTGAATTTCGAATAGTTTTTGACTCTGCCTCTCATCACTACCTGCCATTCACGACCATCTTTATCCACCCCCCACACAAGTTACCCACTTCCATAATCGCGCGCGATTATCACCATCTACTTTCTATTTATGCAACAATATTTCATATTATTTTCTAATGTAGCAATAGACTTGGGTGAAACCCTATGAACAATGGAATGAAGTGCGTAACAAAAAATCAAGGTGAAATAAACCCTAATGAGATAACCGTATTCACCGCTAAATGGTGTGGTGCATGTAAGAGGCGTGTCCCACAGATCCTGAAGAAAGCCCAGGCCGCTGGCCTGAAGGTCAAGTTGATAGACGTGGACAACGTAGACCCCCAAGACAGGAAAATGCTTAGGCGCGTCAAGTTTGTACCCCACATCGACTACATGGGGCACGAAATTGAGGAGGAGGAAATCGACCTCCTCGCTAAGTCTAAGGAGGACTAGGGTGTGAACGCGAGCACGCCCAACTCTGCCCCTGAGGGATCAAACAACCACAGGGACAAAAAATGTGAAAGTAGCCAAAGACCGCTTGAGGAAGCCCTCAACCTATTGGAGACGAGGCTAGCTGAGAAGGAGTCTAGAGAAAGGGTTAAGGAGATCGAGGAAGAACGTGCCGAGAAGATGGCTGAGAGAGCCCGGGTTGACCACTTGGCTGTAGGCGCCGATGAGAAGGAGGCCCTCGGAGCCCAGATACTAGAGAAGGTCAAGCAGCTCAGACAGGACCGGCTCATAAGTAAAGTAAGGAGGTACATAGAAGATGACTGGGACGGATTCATCCCGATTCATGAGAGAGGGATCACCAACACAGCTGAGCTCCTCCCCAATATGCCAACCGATAGAGAGGTAACGGAGATCTTCCAGCTCTCACGGAGCGGGGTGCTCACTTACAACCAGATCTATAGGGCGTTACACTTCTCAGAGGGCATGATACAGGCTCATATTCAGAGGGACCCCCTCCGCTACGGGGTGAAGCTGGAGAGACCAGCAGATTTCCGGAGACTCAGCATCAATAGTGTGAAGGCTCTGATGAAAGCCCTGGAGGAAGGTGAGCCGTACAGAAACGCAGCGCAGAACATAGCGATAGTGACAAACCGAATAAAGGAAGAATTGGAGGAGTAATCACATCAATGAGGCGCGCGCGCAGCGTCAGAAGCAAATTTATCAAAAGAATGACTACCGAGTAGCGTTTGTTCACGTCTATAAAGAGACGAAGTGGAAGAGCTTCTTAGTGAAGATGATAATGGATATTGAGGAGAAAAGACACGACAAAGTCATTAAGATGATTAAATCTCTCAAGTTCTAATTTTCACACGCGTACGCCTAAGGGGGGGTTGAAATAGTACAATGCAAAGCTGGCTATTGAGGGATCTTGAAGGCATACATTCTTCTGAACACCGAGCTTGAGAAAGAGTCAGAGGTCGTCAAAGAATTGAAAGGGGTTATGGAGATCAAGAATATCTTCATCGTTTATGGCATCTACGATATAATAGTCGAAGTGGAGGCTGAAACCATGGACAAGGTGAAAGAGATAGTTTTCAACAAGATCAGGCACCTCAATATAGTGAAGAGCACCATCACGCTCATTGCCTACGATGAGCCAATCCCCAACAAATAGAAATATGCAATTCGCACGCGCGACTCAACCTAAATACTTTAACGCGCACGCTAAAAATGCACCCGAGTATCTTCAATAGCCTTATCCTCATTAATCGATAACTGTTACACGTGCGCACGCGCTATCCCGAGAGAATTCTTCGAAATAAAAATATGAAAAAGAGGTTTTGCGGGGAAATCTCAAGGATTTGGCGGATTTAATAGATACGTTGTCCTTCGAACCACGTCTCCAGGACTTGCGTGTCACCAACTTCAGTGACTGGAACCTTGAACAGGTCGCGGTCGAGAATGATAAAGTCGGCAAACTTACCAATAGTGATCGACCCAGTCTCTGTGTCGATTCGGAGGGCTCGAGCCCCATTCAATGTATAGATACGCAGCGCGTCGTCGAGTCCGATGGCTTCCTCCTCCCATAATGCACCAGGCGTCTTGCCACGAGGATCTTGGCGTGTCACCAGCGCCTCGATGCCTATCCAGGGATTCTGGTCGGGCACTGCCGAAGGCCAGTCAGAACCAGAGGCCACCAAGGCGCCGCTGGCGAGTAACGTCTTGGTCGGCCAGTAGAGTAAACCACGCTCCGAGCCGACTGCACTCAGGACAGCCGCAATGATCGGGGATGGGTGCCATAGAATTGGCGAGAAGTCTGGAATGACGTCGAGCGTCGCGAACCGGGGGATGTCCTGTGGGTCGATGTAGCCCGCATGAGCAATCTCGTGATGCTGTCCACTGCTACCGTTCACCCTGCGCGCTGCTTCAACGGCATCGAGAGCGACGCGTACAGCACGATCGCCAGCTGCATGGATCTTAACCGTGAAGCCGCGACGGTCAAGTTCGACTAAGTCACGTGCAAGTAGGTTCGGAGCAACATGCAGGTTACCAGCGAAGTCGCTACCATGCTGTTCGTTGGCGACATAGGGTGAGATCATCGCAGCTGTACGCGCAGGTGTTGGCACACCGTCGAGAAAGATCTTTACGAACTCGGTATGGACGTGTCGAGATCGCCCCCTATCACGCATTGCTATAAGTGAAGTATAGTCGATAGGCGTGTTGCGGCTGCCTGTACTTCCTTGCAGGCACAGGGCGGCATGCAAAGTGAGTGCACCCTGCGCGTCGACTGTATTGAAGGCTTGAAGGATGGCTGGTGTAGCATTTGCTTCTTTGATACTTGTAATACCGTAGCTGTTCGCGATGCGGACCGACTCGATGGTCGCAGCGACATACTGTTCGACCGTCCAGTCTGGGATGGCGCGCCACATGATGTCGGCCGCAGCCTCGAGCAGTATTCCGTTTGGTGTACCATCCGCGTCGCGTTCGAGTTTACCACCTGCTGGATCACCGGACCCCGCGACGAAACCAGCGGCCTCCAGTGCAGAGGTGTTGGCCCAGATGTTGTGCAACGCGTCATCTGCAAGAACCACTGGGTGGGTGCCACTTACTCGATCAAGGAAGGCTCGGGGGGAATCCAGTCTGTAGCGTCTGAAGAAGTCACTATCCCACTGCCCACCGCGGATCCAGGCTCCTTCGGGTTTTCCCTCGACGCTCTTAGCGACTGCGTGTGATATGTCGTCGGGTGTCGCTGTGAATGGGAAGTTGCATTCGTATAGCATCTTAGCGCCGCCGAGCACAGCGTGTACGTGTGTATCGACGAGACCCGGCATGAGAAACTTTCCTTCTAGGTCGATGATCTTTGTTGCTGGGCTAATGTAGGCTGTAACGTTGGCAGCTGTGCCCACGTATACTATGCGGCTGCCGGCTATAGCCATCGCTTCAGCCCATGGATGGTTGGCGTCGACTGTGTAGATGGTGCCATTGGTCAGCACCAACTCGGCTGGCGTCGCCGTTGGCGTGACAACTGAGGTTTCCCCTGCTATCATTGCCTTCAATTCTGCTGCATCAAAATGCATTTTCTCTGCACCATTCGATCTTATCCCGCATGGGTACTCATTCAATAGTAACACCTTCTTTTGCCAATTTTAATACTATCCGATTGGAGTGAGTATTCCAAAGTAACATTCGCGCGTGGTTTTGTATGGTGTGGGGGGGATAGAGCACTGAACCCGTTCATTTTACTCATTTGTGTTAATTTTTTTAGTGCTGGCGACTTGGATAATTTGTTTTAATTCCGTTGTGTGCATTATTTAGAGTGCACATATGTAAAATAGCTTAAGGTGCTATTTTTCTAAGTGAGTGTCCTATGCAAGGTGAACCCGAACTCATCGCACCCTGTGGAATGAATTGTGCGGTCTGCGGCGGATACCTCGCCTATAAGAACGATGTGAAGAAAAAGGGAGTCACGATGCCCTATTGTGAGGGCTGCCGACCCAGAGACAAGAAATGCGCCTTCCTCAAAAAGAGGTGCGAGCTGCTTCGGGACAACAAGGTTAAGTTTTGTTACGAGTGTAAAGACTTCCCATGCGAAAAACTGGGACACATCGACAAGAGATATCAAACGTTTTTCCGGATGAGTCTGATCGGTAACCTTGAGTTCATCAAAAAGAATGGGATGTCAAGGTACCTGGAGACTCAGGAGGATAAATGGCGGTGTCCGACTTGTGGTGGGGCGATATGCTGCCATAATGGCTTATGTTTTAACTGTGATTTCGATGAGTTACGGGAACGTGCGCTGAGTAGGAAGAAATTGTATAGGTGGGAACAATAAGTACAATCATATCATTGGTTTTTCCCTACAATAATGGCGCGTGCGTGTGAAGAGTAGATTCCGAAGCGCAAGAGTTTGGCTAAGTGGTATGAAAAGTTTTACTAAGCTTCCGTGTCTCTGCTCCTTGATCTCTGTTGTCACTGGTTGGTCTGTCAGTTGATGAGGTTCCCACGCCGGCTCTGCTGCTGGATCTGGAAAAGTTCGAGTGGAACATCGAGAAGATGTTCAGCTTCGCTAGGGGTGTTGGGGTAGGCGTCCGTCCCCACGCTAAAACATTCAAAGCCGCTGCCATCTGCAACCGGTTGATCGCTGAGGGTGCAGTTGGAGTTATGACGCAGAAGCTGAGTGAAGCAGAGGTTCTGCT
>CAZIKD010000042.1:0-11218 GCA_964539725.1 uncultured Candidatus Bathyarchaeia archaeon
CACTCCCAGGGTCTGGAAATTGTTGAACATGAGCTCGGTGAGGTACAGATTAAGATGCGTGCGTGTAGCGGGTAAGCCATTCGAGAACAAGGTGGGTGGCCCAATCGTCGTCGCTCGCAGGGCCGGGAAGATCTTCACCTTCTCACAGCTCATGCTCTTCTTCATGATCCAGGGGATGATCGTCCCGGGATCGTTGTATTGGAACGTCGTAGTTGGGAGGCAGAGGGGGCAGGCTGTTGAGGATGAGGAGGGTGTGAGGACGATCAGGTACTTCGGAAGGCGCGCGCGCGAGTCTATCTGTAGCAGCCCACCGGTACCACCAATACTTGTATCGACCTTCAGCCCCGCGCGCGTATATGTATCCTTGTTAACTAAATTCGTATTCTTTGATTCTGTCCCCGGCGCCACTTCAAAAGGTGTAAATAATATGGATTCCCTATGATCCTTGGTATCACATGTCATACTACGTTAAGGACTACATGGACAAGGAATTCCCCACGTTAGAGGTCGAGGCGACGGCCGTAGCTGCGGCGAAGATTCTCGACAAGCAGAGGAAGGGCTACGTTATAGTCCTCGAAAAGGGGAAGCCCTACGGCATAGTCACCGAGTGGGACCTCGTCAGTAAGGTTTTGGCAAAGGAGAAGGATCCGAAGAAGCTGACACTCAAACAGATAGCTTCCACACCCCTCATCACCATCGACCCCGACGAAGACCTCCTGAAGGCGTCGGAGCTGATGCAGAAGAATGGTATAAAGAGGATACCCGTGGTCAAGGGCGGGGTCGTCTACGGTGTCGTGACCGCTACGAACATCGCCCAGAAATGCGGTGAATATGTGAACAAATCCGTTAAGGACATCCTTCGCTGGTCCTTTCCAATAGGTTAAGAGGGTGAGGCTTTCCAATCGACGCCCCTCTTCAAGAGTTCAACTTTTAACTGCGCTACGTCTTCAAACAAAATAGTCTTTATTCCCATTGCCTCAGCGGCCATCAAGCAATTTGAATTATCGTCTATGAAAAGACATTCATGCGACTCCATCCCCAGTCGGCTAAGAGTCAGTTCATAGATCCCTCCCTCTCTAGTACCATCGGGCAAGTCCGGCTTCCTCAATCCCACCTCATATGAAAAGATCACGATGTTGAAGTAATCGTCTATTCTACGTTGTCTGAGCCACCTTCCCCTTGATGGCTCGATATTCGATAAAGCGGCGACTTTGTACCCCCTACATTTCAAAGTATTAATCAACTCGAGGACATGCTCGTTGAAGCATGCCACGGCGAAGGTCTTCTCCCAGATGTTTGTGTAGCCGATGGGTGGATCTCCGAAGTGCTTGAAAGTCGCCCTCATCCAGTCTTCCTCTGAGGTCCTGCCTCTCTGAGTGTCTGGCATACCCAACTCTGCTATCCTCTTGAATTCTTCCGCAGGTATCCCATACATGTCCTCAATATACCTGTAGGTTTTCGAGTTGCTCCACTCGACAACGACTCCCCCGAGGTCGAAGATCACCCCCTTTATTGTCAAGAATCCTTCTCAACTGCCTGACTGATCTCTCTGTTGAGGGCTTCTCCGTCGTGAAGGCTGCTCTTTATCTGGACACCGTTTACGACTAGCCAGTGGTTAGCCAGTCTCATAGACTCTGATGGGTCTTCCCACTGGTTAATGAGTTCTACTGGTAGTTCCGGGTATGTTCCCCTGAGGATGTCTCTGACCCGAGTTGCGTATGGGTAAGAGTACTCGCAAGTTGGGTTATAGATGGCGTATGCCCTGTCCCGGTCATCGTTGTGGGGAATATAAATGAGTCTTTGCGATGGTGCGTACCGACCGTCAATCTCGAGTATCATCTCGTCGCCTCTCTTCTCGAAGCCGTTCGAGGCGTAGAACTTTTCCATCGGGATCCTCTCACCCGTGTTGAAGGCCTCGGTTGCGATGAATCGACACGAACTCCCCTTCAGACTTCCCGGCTTGGCTCTACACTCCTCGACGAGGTTCTTCATTAGTGCAGTGGAGACGCCTTTCCCCTGGGCCTCCTTGAAGGGATTGTAAACACATCGGAGAAGCATTACCCCTTTTCGCGGTTTGGGGATAAATGGGGTAGCCTCCTCGGGGTAGAAAAGGAGTTGAGCAGCGGGTCTTCCATCTAGATACGCGACCTTTACACACGAACCGTATTCGTCGAGCATGCCTAATATCCAGCGTCGTCGAAGCTCAATACCAGGTCTTTGTAGGGGATCATTCAGCTTCTTGTGGCTGCAAACCCTGAACACGTCATCAATATTGGACTCCGTAACATCCCTGACAATAATCAGGCCCATGAGGATCTATGAGTAACAGTTTGGTATCAGGGTTCCGCCTATAGGGCTGTGAAGCCCTCGACAGTCTTTTTATCGAGCCTCTTTACGAGCTCTATGAGGAGACGGACGGTATTCTCTGTGTCCTTGAGGCTGAGTAAGCCGCTGTGGCTGTGAATATGCCTCGTCGGAACGCCGAGGACGACGGTAGGGCAGCCAGCCCTGCTCATATGAATAGGCGCACCATCCGTCCTTCCACCCTTCATCTGAGTGAGCTGGAGCGGGATCTGGCTCTGCTTCGCCACCTCGATGACCAACTCCTTAAGGGGTTGGTTAGGAATCATGCCGGCATCGAAAGTGAGCATGCTCGGGCCCTTCCCCATCTTTGCTTGGGCATCCTGAGGCTTAATGCCTGGGACGTCGCCAGCGATATCCACTTCCAGAATTATTGCCACGTCTGGATCTACCACATGAGCTATCGTTGTAGCGCCTCTGAGACCGACCTCCTCCTGCACGGTTGCCACACCGTAAAGCGTGTTAGGGTGGTCTATCTTCTGCTCCTTTAGCCTCATGAAGGCCTCAGCGAAGACAAAAGCCCCGATGCGATCGTCGAATGCCTTACCCATGGCGACTTTGCCGTTCTGGATAAGTTGGAACGTACTGAAGGGGACAACGGGGTCACCGACTCTTAGGCCGCACTCCTCGACCTCCTGCTTATTGGTTGCCCCGATGTCGATGAACATGTCCTTCTTCTCGACGACCTTCTTTCTCTCCTCCTCTGGGAGTATGTGGGGGGGCTTCGAGGCGATGATACCGTGGACGTCGCCCTTGTTCCCCCTTACGACGACGCGATGTCCGAGGAGAACCTGATCGAACCAGCCACCCAGCTGGTTGAATGTGAGGTAGCCTTCGTCAGTGATACTGGATATTATGAAGCCCACCTCGTCCGTGTGGCCCGTTACAAGGATTCTAGGCCTCTCCTTGGAGCCCTTAGCAAAGAAGCCAACTGAGCCTAGTTTGTCGGTTATCACATCGTCCACGTAAGGGATCATGTGTTTCTTGAAGAGGCTGTTCACCTCCCTCTCGAAGCCTGAGGGTCCAAATGCCTCCATCATCTCCTTCATGAATTTGAGAGACTCGTTGTCAAACAACCCAGTTCATGTATCGATGGGGTCATTGATGATTTAGATTTATCTCAGTAGGCGCGAGTCGGTTCTTCGTGATTTTCTCACCCCTATATAGAGTATGTGTAACTAAGTGGCTATCCACAATTTTCTCCCCTCATGAAATTATCGGTGATGTTCATTGAACATTATTTCATGGAGGTGTTGTTATTAGGAAGCGTCAGGGTGCAATCAGAGAACACACGTTTTTTAACAACTATGAATCAATTTTATTTATGTAATGCTCATGTATTTGACATGATTATTGATTAAAGGTTGGGGTGGTGGTTTTATCCGTATGTCATGTGGGTTCTAGAATTAAGGAGCCGCGCCGCGTCGAACGTCGTTCCGCGTTACCGTTGGGGCGGCCTCCCCTCCTAGACATTGAGAGTGAGCGGCCTTACCGTTCCTTTGGAAGCCCATTGCCCGCGGCCACGGCAAATTTAGAGTATGATTATATCAAGCTAAAAGGTTATTCTCTCAGATAGTGAGAACAACTTAAAAAGTTGCGATTGTCCAAAAATAATAGGATTAATTCACTTTTTGACACAGGCTTCTAAATACACAAAATTAAAGTCGTCAACATCGACAACAACCTTTGTGCCGATTGGTATCATGGTTATGGGGTTCTTGTATGCAAAGTTGAGACCAGTTGCTACTGGGAAGTCGTACCCTTCCAGGCATTCGTCGAGTATCATATCCAGCGAATCTCCCTCTTTGAGACCAGAGGCAGCGGGTAGTCTCCCAATCAGTAAAGCCACTATGTCCCGGCGCGTGCTGGGCTTCACTAGCTCCATGGCATAGTAGGCTAGTAGGGTTGTAGAAAAAGTTGGTCAGGGGATGACTTTACGGGCTGTGGTTAGGTATCCTGAGTGTCCAACCATCAGGGTCTCGGGCCGCGTCTTGTTCTCAACTACCGTGATCCTCCTCAGGATCAACTCAACTGTCTCGATCTCTATGAAGGGACTCGCCTCTAAGGCATAAACCGTCTTCATTACCTGCTCAATCGTTGGGCTGAAGCTGAGGAAAACGCCGCTCCCCGTGAGTGCCCCCCAGGCGTGGTCAATTACCAGCCAAGGTGTCGCCATGTCTAACACGACAGCGTCCACATCTCTCTCAACTATGCTCTGTGTGATGTCTCCGAGCTTCATATCAACGATGGAACGGAGACCCGACCTATCGATGTTACCCGCGGCGATCCTCTGGCTCCTCTCATCTATCTCGTATGTGTAGACTCTGCCATCAGGCTTGACGGCGTTCGCCAGAGACATCGTCAAGGCCCCGCTTCCCGTGCCCGCCTCCACGACAATCGAGCCGTAACCTATCCCGAGCTGATAGAGGATGTAGCCAATATCCTTCGGGTAGAGGACCTGCGTCCTCCTATCGGTCTTAAGCACCCTATCTCTGATAAGTGGCCTCAGCGCGTAGAAGCTAATGCCAAGGCTGCTTACGACTGTCGAGCCATATGGTTTCCCGACGAGGTCACCTAATAGTATGAAGCCCTTATGGGTATGGAACTGCTCCTCCACCTTTACTTTGATCTGGTAGGTCCGCTCCTTATCAAGGTAGAGGAGGACGTCGTCGCCCTCGGCTATGGTCTTCACGGCGAACCATGAGATGGAGGCGGAATAAAACCTTCACCCCTAGAGGCAGAGCTTTTAGCCTCGAAAGGCGAAGACCAAGCCAATGAAGAATTTAGAAGAATACAACCGTTTCAGGAAGGAGATGAACGAGCGAATACTCAACTGCGGCCACCTCGGGTTGAAGAGGTTCTGGGCACTCGACAGCCGCGCCTACGAGAAGGGGGCACTCGACGAGAAAACCCTCGAGCTCCTCGGACTCACGACGAGCATGGTCCTCCGATGTGATGACTGCGTCACCTACCACATAATTCGCTGCATTCAGCTCGAGGTCACTAACAAGGAGCTCTACGAAGCCCTAAACATCTGCGTCATCGTCGGTGGCTCAATCACTGTGCCCCACATACGCAGAGCATTCGAGACCATCGACAAGTGCAGGGAGATGGAGGAGAATGATCTCGGCTTGAAGAGCTTTCTCTAATCTCTTCACGCATACAAAAAAATCTCGTTGAATTCACTCTCAGGGTGAGACAATTCCGGGGACCTTAGGGAAGGGCACAGCGTCCCAGATATACTCCTCCCCGCAAATGTAGCGAGTTAATCGTTCGACACCTATACCGAAACCAGCTGACGGAGTCGTCCCCTCCATGAGCATCTGGAGATACCATTTATAGGCTTCTGGGACTTCCCCCATTGAGAGCATTCTTCCCGCGACCTTCTCGTACTTATACTCACGTTCGCCTCCGCTTATCGCTTCCCCGTATCCCTCAGGATAGAAGAGGTCGAAGTCCCTTAGGATGCCAGGACGATCCTCATCCTCCCTATCATAAAATCCTCTAGCCGACCTTGGGTAGTCGATGAGCCAGAAGAAGTCTCCGAAGCCATTACTGAGAGTCGACTCGGCGCTCCACGGAATCTCCTCCCCTTGATTTAGTTTAAACCCATTATTCACGAGTAATTCAACGGCGTCTTTATGTGTCAATTTTTTGAATGGTAGTTGGGGGATCTTGAGGTCCCTACCGAGGTCCTCAAGATCATCAGGGCAGTTCGCTTTAATTCTCTCCACGACCTTGGTGACCATTTGCTCTCCTACCTCCATAGCGTCGAAGTAACTCGCCTTCGCGATCTCGAGGTCGAGCTGCCTGAACTCTGAGAGGTGGCGGCCGGTTTCCCTCGTAGCGTCGGGTTCGAGTCTAATGTTTGGGCTAAGGGCAAATACCCTATCAAAACTATTCACAGCCATCTGTTTGTAGAGGATCATGCTACTCATGATCTTGAACTGAGTCCCATAGTAGTCAAAGGAGACTTGACTCGCTCCCCGAATACCCGGATCAGTGACAGGGCCAATTATTGGGGCCAGAATCTCGATGAAGCCTATTCCCCTTAAGTGGTCTCGTAGTGCGGATAGTATCTCGTCTTGGATCCTAATGACAGCCTTTACTTCAGGTTTCTTGATGTCTTTGTACCTTGCCTGAAGGTGGCTCTGGAGTTCTTCCTTGTCCATCAAATTGCTCACTTTGAATAAACATACGAACGCGAGAGATGCAATATAAAATTATTCCATTAAATTATGTAATAGTTACTAAATAAAACTTAAATATGTTACCATAATCGTATTTTTTATAATGTCGATGATTCACGTTGATGATAAGGATCGCGAGATCCTCAGGATACTCGTTGAAGATGCTAAGGTGTCTGCTAAGGACATTAGTGCCAGGATAGATTCACCCATTACCACGGTATATAGTAGGATCAAGAGGTTAGAGGACGCAGGCATCATCAAGGGCTATAAACCGGTCCTCGATGCCGGGAAGCTGGGTAGACCTACCACGGCTTTCATATTCGTCAGCTTCACATATCGCCCACCGGGGGCAGAGAAGGACCTAGATCAGAGGGAGGTCGCGAAGAGAGTTGCGAGGTTTCCCGAGGTCCAAGAGGTCCACATAATCACCGGTGATTGGGACTTTCTCATCAAGGTCAAAGACAAAGACGTCAACGCTGTCGGTCGATTCGTAATCGATAAGCTGAGGACTGTCCCGGGGATATCAAAAACACTGACTATTATGGTCTTCGACCCAGTCAAGGAGTCGATTGATGTCCCATTAGAGCCCTAACCCTCATATAACGATCATCTCCCTTGATACCTGTCGGTGAGGATAAGTTGGGCTCACGCTACAGGGAGCTCGGAGTCGACGTTAGGAAGCCGGGGATAGAACGATTCAAGGGAACCATAGACAACCTCTACCCTAGGGCCTTCTGCGTCGTGTATCCAGACCCTAACGACAATTCAATAGGACTTATACTTCACACGGACTCAGCCGGCAGCAAGCCCATTCAGGCATACCTGATGTATAAGGAGACGGGGGAAGCCTCGTGGTTCAGGGGACTTGCTCAAGATGCCCTCGCCATGAACATAAATGACGTCCTCTGCGTCGGAGCTGAACCAATCAGCTTCGTAGATTACATCGCCTATAACCCCCTCAACATCGACCGTTTAGCGATGCTAGGGGCACTCGCAGAGGGGTTCGCTGAATCTAAAGAGGTTTTACTAAGGGCAGGTTACCCGATAGCCTTCGCTGGGGGCGAGACCGCAGACCTCCCAGATCTGCTAAGGACCCTCGACGTCTGTGTGACCATCCATGGGCGTGTGAGGTTGAACAAAGTAGTCTCGGGTGAAGCTGTGAAACCCGGCGACGTGATCATAGGTCTAAGAAGCGGGGGACCCGCACGCTACGAGAAAGGCCCAAACAGTGGTATAATGAGCAACGGTCACACCCTCGCTAGGACTTGTCTGCTCACCTCAAGTTACATTGAGAAGTATCCCGAAATATCCCATTCCAGCAGTGGGAGGTACACTGGTCGGTATAAATTGGAGGATAGACCCGAGGGACTCGGGGCCTCGGTTGGGGAGGCTCTCCTCTCACCCACAAGACTCTTCTCGCATGTCGCCTCAGCGGTCCTGAAGAAAGTTGATTCAGGGGTCCACGGGATGGTACACAACACCGGAGGGGGTCAGACGAAGTGCTTGCGCGTCGGGAGGAACATCCAGTACGTCAAGGATAACCTACCAGAACCCGACCCAATCTTCGACCTCATAAGGAAGGAGGCCCATGTCGATTGGCGGGAGATGTATCAGGACTTTAACATGGGCATCGGGTTCGAGTTCATAGTCGACCCAGGGTCCGCGGAGGATGTCCAGAGCGTCGCAAAGGGATTCGGCATTGGAGTCCAAGCTATCGGGAGGTGTGAGAAGTGTGCCGGGGAGAACACATTAAAGATCCAAGCATTACATGGTGACTATCAATTCACTTAGATCAGGTATAGTCGTGTCTGCCTGCCGCTTAGCCAGCGGAGACCCCCGCCGGTAAGGACGGCGTCCTCCTCGAGGCTCATCCTGACCTCTTGGCCAGCCCACTCCGCAATGGCTTTCTTGGCGTTCAGTTCAATGGCGTAGCACGTGTCAGGATGAAGCGGATAGTCGCCCGCACCTGGGATGCCTCCTTGTCTATCCCAGAGCCCTATTGTTGTGCCTGCTGCGTGGCCATGATTCCCTAGCGGGTGTGTATAGATGGAGGGAATTATGCCCTCACCTATTGCCCTCTCCCTTGTTCTCTTGAGAACATCGTTACCCGTGCGCCCAATTACCACCTCCTCACCCAGGATGTCTTGTAGTCTGTTAGCGTCCCTGAGGGCGGCTTTCAACCCCTCTGGCGCGTCGCTTTCCCCGAGCTTAAGAATATAGACGTTCCGCTGAACATCCGTGGCTAATCCTAGGTAGTAGAAGCCGATGTCGCAGTGTAGGAGATCTCCGGGTTTAATGAGGATCCGCTTCGCAGGTTTGTCGTATGGTTGGTCGGGGGCCTGTAGGTCGACAGTCGGTGGGAACCATGGCTCGAGGCCGAGGTCAACCATCTTCTGCCTCATCCACCATGCGACATCGTCTGTCGTCGTAACCCCGGTGTGGATGACCCTACGGCTGAAAGCCTCCTCAACCAATGCGTGGGTGATAGCAACTATCCCGGGGTAGGCATCCAGTTCTCTCGGCATTCTGTGTTCGAGCCATCCGACCGCGAGGGGCTCAGCGCTCGAAAGTCTCTTAGAGTATTTGGGCCCGAGGGCTCTTACAAGTTGGGTGTACTCTCCGTGTGTTAGGCCGTCGCCGAAGGCGGTGATCTCAGATACGTCTATCCCGATCTTCTTTGGCCTCCGCTTCTTGATCTCACGTGCGAGGCACGTGTATTGTTCCTCTTTGTCGGGGTCCCAGACCGTCTTGTAGAAGTCTCCCATGCCATACCTGGCGAATGTGAGGCATTCAAGCGTCCCGTCTCCGAGTAATGTGAAGAGTAGTATAGTCCTCCTCCTAGCATACATTAATGGCTCGGGAAGCATCGACATTATGACTGGATCCTCGTTGTACTCTCTAGCGATAACGACCCACATGTCGAAGCCCTCCCTCTTCATCAACTCCGGAAGATACGAGTCGAGGCGTGACCTCAGCCACTCGTTTCTTATGGTCGCTCTTTGCCTGAGCGGGAGGATGCTTGGTCTGATCTCATCGACACTCCTCACGGAGTCGTACGCGCATGAGTCTGGCATGAACACCACTGGGTGAGAGAATATTGGGTTGACACATAAGACTTGATGCTATGAGCGTTTGAAGAATTTCTCCATTGGCTCCCAGTAGAAGCTCCTCCAACCCTGCTCAATGTCGTCCGCGATTTCCTCAGGTACGCTAGAGTGGACTAACGTTATCTGGGTTCCATTTTCTACACCCTTGAAGGTAAGTTCCAACCGGGAGACACTTGCGTCTTCTGGGAAGTCTGATGACCTCCACTCCTGAACAATCATCTTTCCGGGATCGATAACGAGAAATCTCCCCGAGATGTAGCCGTCCCAGGCAGTGAACTCACCGCCAACCTTGGGATCCGAAGTAGCCTCTGCGCCGGTGAACTCGGAGTGCTTCTCGGCGTCGATATATGCCTCATAGACTTCCAATGGCTTCGCGGGCATGGTCACCTTTTGCCTTATTGTCCTCGTCTTCAGCAAGTAGAATGCACCTAGAACTGTTGTTTGAAGCGTGTTTCATAAACGTTCAGGAGTCATGATGGAATGATGACCTCGGGTCTCAGCATTCTCGTACGTATCTGTGTGGTTCCGTCGACGCAGGCGAGTCTCCCCCTATGCTCCTTGAATAGCTGGAAAGCCTCAGAGTTCATGGGGTTGCCGCCGAAGCCCTCGGTCACGATGAGATTGAGCCCTATTTTCTCCTGACCCGTGACGCCGAAGCCGAGTTCGTAGCCGAGTAGCTCCGTTAGATCCTTCTCGTCGACGCCTCCGACTACAACAGCTGCTACCCCAACAGAGGCCGCCTTCCTCAGGGCCTCGAGGGTCGCAACGGCTCCTCCTACTATGACTTTACCTGCATGAGTTTTGTCAATTAACCCGTTTGTAAGGGCCTCGTCGGGAGCATCTACCAAGTTCTCAATGAACCCATGCGTCTCGCCACCTAAGCCTATGACTCCTCTAGCTATCGAGCCCTTGCACTCCAAAACGACGCCTTCACCTGGTAGAAGCTCCGTCACCTTCCCTGGTATGTGCGCTTTGACCTCGATGGGGAGGGGTTCTCCCCTGATTAGCACTTTGCCCGAGGACTTTGAGAAGATCTCGATCGTGCCATCTAAGGGTGATCTGCAGACCCTTGTGGATTTACCGAAGAAAGAGCGTCTAATAGCGATAACTTCATCCTTCTTCACGGCGTTCCCCTCTGCCTTGAGCATGTAGCCGCTTAGGTTGTATGGGTCTACTCCTATTCTCTGGTCGACCCTCACCTCTACTAACTCGGGGTTGCGGACTCTTCCCCTCGCAATAATAGTATCCTCTCGAACGATTTCACCTAGCTTTACAAGGACATCTCCTACAGTGGGGAGTCGCCGAGTCTTCCTTATGATGATATTATTCTCGACTGCCGTATATCTCGGCATGGCATCACCTCATCTCGACCCCGCTGGGGAACAATGCCTCAGCCCATCTCTTGATAGTATTTTTCTTATCAGGGGTCTTGAGTGGTCTTCCCCTAGCATCGATTATCAGTCCGAGAGCCCCTCCAGTGACCGTGGCGTCGAGCATTTTCTCCTTCCCCTTTCCCAAGTTTAGCCCCTTCCCTGAAATCGCCTCGATCTTGCAGGTCTC
>CAZIKD010000043.1:0-7801 GCA_964539725.1 uncultured Candidatus Bathyarchaeia archaeon
TTTGCTTGTACACGCGTGCGAGATGTTATTCTCTCAAAAACGTGAATAAATGAGAATATATATAATCCCCCCGGGAGGATTCTATATTTTCAAGTTATAATAAATTGTTAAATATTCTGTTATAAAATTATAAATTACCATCACCCACTTCGAAACTGAGGCTTAATATATTGAAGCAAATGGACTTAAAATCGTTTCATGCCTCCAGATTAACTGTTTACGCACTTGGACTCTCCCGGTACGCCCCGAGGGGAGCGAATCTAGTAATGGGAGTTCTTTTAATCGAGATAGGTGCCAATTTCGGTATACCTGTTGGCGTCGCTAACCAGCTAAACGCCACCCACTCTTTACTATCTCTGCTGACTGCTTTGGCAATGGGATACCTATCGATAAGGTTCGGAATGGAGCTCCTGCTCTTCGCGGGAATATGTCTCTCCATGGTATCGGCCATCGGATGCTTCCTCGCACCCACCTATCAGTCGCTGTTCCTCCTCTATTCCCTCAACGGCATAGCGTGGTCCCTAATCTACCCAATGTCCGTCGCCTTAGTCGGCGAACTCGTCCCCCAGGAGAAACGCGCCAACGCCATGTCGAAGTTGTTCGCAATACCCCCAATCATAACCGTCTTCGGATCACCCATAATTGGTTACATCGGTGACTGGAGAAATGCGCTCCTGCTGTACGCCATCCCAATTGTGGTGGCCTCGCTCATTCTCGTGAGGCTCAGCATCCCACTGCGTAGAACGAAGCTGATGAAGGTCGATCTCACCTTGGCCTTTAAGACTCTGTTATCAAACAGGTCAGCTTTGACGTGCCTCACCTACTTCCTGCTCACATCCGTCACCTGGCAGATAGTAGGCGTACTCAGCATCTCCTTTCTCAGGGAGCAACATAACCTCCCTAAGGATCTCACCTCCCTCATTTACTCAGGTTTCGCCATCGCAGTCTTCGTCGGAGCCCTATCAGGGTGGAGGATCGTTAACAGGTATGGGAGGAAGGCGTCCACCGTGTTCATTACCCTCGTATACGGGATTACGGCTGTTCTTTTCGTCCTCGTGCCCAATGCGTATGTTGCCGCCGGGTTGGGTATATTTGCGTGCCTTCTGTCGGGGCTTCGGCAGCCGGCTGTCAACAGCTTGACCGTTGAGCAGATTCCGGAGATCAGTGGCTCAGTCATGTCCCTAAGCTCGGCTTCTGACAGCATGGGTGGTATGATCGGGGCAGCGATGGCTAGCTTTCTTCTGTTGAATTATGGTTGGGTCACGGCCGGTGTTTTCCTTGGGGCAGCGGCTATTCTTGCGGCGGTGGCCCTTCAAAAATTTGCTGAGGATCGCTCGCAAGCTTCTGTAAGACAGTAATGGTGTCGCTACACGGCTGAGTACTAGTTTCAAATAGCTAGGCACCACAGGTTTAGACACCAAACGCGCGCGAGCAGCTTAAGTTCTTTGGCTACTTAGCCCTCAATAACTCGCGCATTAGATCCATAAGTTCTATTAGGGTCTCGCGCTAGGTGAGCTGATATTCGGTAATCCCTTTTTCGAATAAAGTCTTATTCGATGAGGGTAACTGTTTCAATCAAAGAGGGATGGTCGTTTTGGAATCTCCCGAATCCCTAAGGGTAAACAGACGCGTCGAGGACTGGAAGCTACGTCTAATCGACTTAACGAAGAGGAACAAGGCCATCTACTTCCAACCAACCAAGACATCGCACCTCACGATTGTCTCCCCCGACATGGAAGCTGTTTATAGCAGGCTCGTCGCGAGGGGGAGAGGCTGGGAGATCCGACAACCTCCCCTAACTAAGCCCGGCGAGACGCCGCCGAAGATGAAGGCGCCGAAGAGCACCGAGATCACACCAGGGTGGTCGGACCCAAACCAGCTCGACAGAATCTTGAGAAACATGAGCCGACGCTCCCAATCTGAGTATATTGAACGTGGCATAAGGGTCCTCTATGTAACCTTTGGACAGTTAAGGTGGACTGAGAAGGAGAGCAAACAGGAGGTCATCTCACCTCTGCTCCTGACCCCTGTTGAGCTCAAAAGAGACTCGACGCGTGAGCCATATCAGATCAAGGTACCACCCGTAGAAGACGAGGTGCTCGTCAACCCCGCCCTCATTCTGAAATTAAAGTACGAGCACGGCCTTGACCTACCCGCCCTCTCAGAGGAGGAAGACCAGCCACCGTCAACATACCTAGCGACCGTCCAGAAAATCGTCAGCGAACTCGGGTGGATCGTGGAGCCCACCGTAAACCTCGGCCTCTTCAGCTTCGCGAAGCTCGCCATCTACCAAGACCTGACGGATAACCTAAGGCGCATTACCGAGCACACCATTGTGAGAGCCTTAGCCGGTATCCCCACCGAGGAACTCATCCAGAGGGGCTTGCCACGAGTGGAAGAACTGGACGCAATTGTTGATCCAGATAAGACGTATCAGATCCTAGACGCCGACAGCAGTCAGCAGCTCTGCATCCAATACGCGCTCCGCGGACAATCCTACGTAATGCACGGTCCACCTGGCACCGGTAAGAGCCAGACAATAGCCAACATAATATCCGAATACATCGCCGCCGGCAGAAGCGTCCTATTCGTAAGCGAGAAGATGGCGGCCCTTGAGGTCGTATATAACCGCCTGAAGGAAAAAGACCTCGATGAGTACTGCCTCGAGCTCCATAGCTACAAGGCGAACAAGCGTGAGGTCATCAACGAGCTCAGAAGAGCCCTAACTGAGCACCTGAAATCCGGCAGGGGAATGAGCGAGGAGGAGATTGACCGGCTCAAGCACCGGAGAACCCAACTCAACGCCTACGTAGAGTCTCTCCACAAGACGAGGCAACCCTCCAACACAAGCGCATACAAGCTCCTGAACGAGATCTCGAAACTCGAATCGATCCCAGTTATACCATCCGAATACCCGAGCTTCGCCACCCTAGACCAGAAGATCATCTTCGGCTTCGAGGAACAGATGAGGCACCTACAGAACTCCTGGGTCGTCATAGAGGAGGGTGCATCATTCCCCTGGAGAGGCTGCAACGCCACAGAATACACGATGGAAGTCCGCAGCCAATGGACCAACCTGCTCACCACACTCATAGACACAAATAAGCAGCTCCGCTCGGAAGCCCACGACTACTGCGAAAAGCTCAGGTTGATAGCACCCAAAAGCCTCGACGACTACGACGCGACCCAGAAGTTAGCGAATATGATCGAAGCCACCCTCTACCCCCCTAGGAGGTGGCTCCAGGACGCGGACCTCACCAAGCTCCGAATGGAGGCCGAAGCAAACAGCCGAGCGTGGGCCGAATACTGGGTCACAAGAGCCGAGCTCGAGAGCAGATACGACAACAGATTCAGAGCTTTACCCAGGGGCACAGCAGACAGAGTCGAAGGAGCCTGGAAGAGGGCAGCTGAGCTCCTTCAACCCAATCTCAAAGGCGATGGGGGCCTCCTAAGACACCTCGACGACCTTAGGAAATTCCTATACCAGACGAGAAGGGACTCCGAAGGGTGGGGGGATATAACCGAAAAGATCTCGGAAACCCTCGGACTACCCCCCGACCCCCAGACAGTCAACAAGGCGAGACGACTCCACCGGATCACACAGCTCTGCGAAGCAAAGAACAGACCCGAAAGAAGCTGGCTCGACAAAACCAGCCTCGAGCAGGCGGAGAAATTCCTCGAGAAGGCCAGGACACAGCACCGGAGAAGAGATGAACTCAGAGCAAAACTAGCTGCCTACAAAGACGAGGTCATGGCCCTAGATCTCCCAACACTAATAAACTACCTTGAGGGACCGGGTTCATCCCTCTTCAGGTATCTGAGGCCGAGTTACTACACGATCAGGTCCGAAATATCGAAGGCGACAAGGAACGGCGAGATCCCAACAACCATCCGACAGGACCTTGGGTTGGCATATGAGCTGAAGGAGCTGACGAAGACAATTGCCTCCGAGCAGGATGAGGCCAAGAGCAGGCTCGGATCTTACTATAGGGAAGGAAACCCCGATTTCGAGGCAGCGGGAGAAGCCATGAAGAATGCAAGGGAGACACTGCGCTTAATAGGTGCCTCACGGGCCCCGAAGCTGCTGCGGGACAACCTCTGCGTGGCGACGAGGCCCGGGGAGGAGCTCCTCACCCAAGGGCGAGGCCTGGGCGATTCACTGCAGAGCTGGAGGGCAGCCTCAAGACCGCTGCGTGTGATCCTGCCAGAGAAACTCCCAGGCGGCGAAGCAAGGATCATTAACCTCCCCCTGAGGGAGCTGAGGGAGTGGGCTGCCGAGCTAATCATGAGACTAGACATCCTCCTTGAATCCATCTCACCAGCCTTCGTCACGGCAACCTCTGATCCCCCCAAGACCCTCACCCGGCTTCTTTCGGATATCAGAAAGTCGGAGAAGCTGCAAGGCTTCGAGGAAGAAGAAGCCGTGCTTGCGCCCCATCTAAGGGAGATTTTTGGTAGACTCTACCAAGGGATCTCCACCGACTGGCTGAAGGTGATCGGAGCCATAGACTGGACTCGCAGACTCCTCAAGGCCCTGCCGCTGAAGCCACCGGCGGAGGTGATCAGCTTCGCCACTGAACCCACCCTAGAGAGACCGAAGCTTGACTCAGAGAAGCAACTCCGAGAGATATACCACCTCATAGATGAGCTGAATTCAAGATTCAAGGACCCCCTCTGGGGGAGACGAGCTCAGAGCCTCAGCGTCGACGAGGTCCTCCTCGTCTCGGAGAAGCTAGCCCAAAGAATAGATGACCTACAGGCGTGGGTGGACTACAACAAGGCATCCTTAAAGCTCACTGATGAGGGATTGGGGAATCATATCAAACAACTCGTTGAGAAGAAGTACAATAGGGAGCAACTAATCGACATATACAGAAAATCCATTTACAGCGGCCTCCTCAACCGATTCGCGGAGGAGGACCCGATCCTAAGCACATTCAGGGCTAAGGATCAGGACCAGGCTGTCGACGACTTCAGATCCCTCGACGCCGCACTGATAGAGGAGTCGCCGAAGAAGGTCATCGAGGCTGCTAACGCGAAAAAGCCTCAGGGAGTCTTCGTTGAGGCCTCGGACTCGGAGATCACCATCCTCCTCAAGGAGGCGGCCAAGAAGCGGAGGCAGATGCCGCTCCGCCACCTATTCGATAGAATACCCAACCTGATACGGAGGCTGAAGCCCTGCCTCCTGATGAGCCCCATCTCCGTGAGCCAATTCATACTCCCCGAGCGGCTACACTTTGACCTCGTCGTATTCGACGAGGCCTCGCAGATATTCACCGAGGACGCAGTGGGATCGATATACAGGGGCGACGCCCTGATAGTGGCGGGCGACAATAAGCAGCTCCCCCCGACTCCGTTCTTCCAGTACATCGCTGAAAACGACGTTGAGTGGGAGGAGGCAACCGACTTGGTGGGAGCCTATGACAGCGTTCTAGACGAGTGCATGGGCATGGGACTCCCAGTCAGCATGCTGCGTTGGCACTACAGGAGCAAACACGACTCCCTCATAGTATTCTCAAACAAGGAGTTCTACGACGATAAGCTCGTCCTCTTCCCCTCCGCCACACATAAGGGAGGCGGGCTCGGGGTAGAATTCACCCACGTACCCGACGGCGTCTACGACCGCGGAGGAGCCCGTAACAACCCGAGAGAGGCCGAGGTGGTGGCGGATCTTGTGTTCAACCACCTCAGGGAACACCCGGAGAAGTCCCTCGGAGTCATGACCTTCAGCATCAGCCAGATGAACACCGTGAAAGACGAGATCGAGACCCGCCTAACCGAGAACCCCCAGGGCGAGAAGCTCCTACCGGAGGACCGCCTCCGCGGCTTCTTCGTCAAGAACCTGGAGAACGTCCAGGGAGACGAGAGAGACGTCATGATCATCAGCGTGGGATACGGCTACGACAAGAGCGGCGCTATAACCATGAACTTCGGCCCACTTAACATGGAAGGCGGGGAGCGCCGGCTGAACGTCGCCGTGACCAGAGCACGCGAGAAGGTGATTCTCGTCAGCTCCATCAAGTCAAGCGACATCGACCTATCATCAACCAAATCCGTCGGCGTGAAGTGCCTCCACAACTACCTAGCCTACGCTGAGCAGGCATCCAAACCAGAGAAGCCTGAGGAGGAAGGAACACCCCAATCAGAAATTGAGAAGGAGGTCGCCGAAGAGATCCGCATACTAGGCTACGTAGCGGTCCCGCAAGTGGGGGAAAGCTCACTGAGGGTAGACATCGGCGTCAAGACCCCGGAGGACCCCGATAGATTCATACTCGGCATCATCCTCGACGGTGAGGGCTACCGCTCAACAGCCACAACGAGGGACAGGGACAGACTCAGGGCACAGGTACTCGAGGGTATGGGCTGGAACCTCCACAGAATCTGGTCCCCAGAGTGGGTCCAGAGGCGATCAACCGAGGTGGAGCACCTCGCCCAAGCACTGAAGCGCGCCGAAACATACGAAAAACGCCCCAAAAAAGTCCAGCACCTGAGAACCATTCAAAAAAAAAGAGCCCTTGAGCACGAAAAGGTAATCGAGAGAAGAAGCGACGAACTCCCCGGGTCAGAGCCATACAAGCGGGCGTCCCTCGAGCCAAGCCAAATCTTCAACAAGATTCCTGCCACCCAGAGGGAACTCTACCTGGATCTCTACCACCTCGAAGTCAGAAACCTGCTCCCCAAGCTGGTCCGCGTAGAGGGGCCGATACACCTCGAGTACGCCTTCAAACGCCTGAACAAAGCCGTAAACCTGAGACCAGCCCCACCATCTTTCCACAAAGTGTACTGGGCGACGGTTGAAGAGCTGACAAAAAAGGGCAGATTTGATAGACGTGGAAAGTTTCTCTGGCTCAACGGCGTCACCACAGTCAAGGTTAGGGTGCCCATCAATGGGCCTGAAACTGAGGTCAGGCCGATCGAATACATCTCCCCGGAGGAGATAGAGACAGCGATGCTACACATCTTAAGCCACTCCATGGGCTTGAGTCGAGAATCCCTCATACAGGAAACCGCCAATATCTTCAAGGCTAGACAGACACCGAAAGCCAACCGAATACTTGAGACGGAGTTAGAGAAAATGTTTGAGGTCAAGAAGGTAATTCGGGTGGGAGATATTCTATCCACTGCGGCGAAATAAAGTCGCGCGCGGTTTATGAAACCTCAACTAATTCGTAGCTCCGACTACCTAACCCAATGGTTTCAGCGTGTCGGAGTTGAACACCCCAATCGACACTGTTTAACGCTCTAAACTTGTCGGCACCCGGCTCATGAGCCGACTTAAGTAGACTATCCTTAAGTCCTTGTTGCCTGTTTACCAAGTCAACTGAAGCCTGATCAACGGCAACGGGATCGCGACTGGCGACGATTCCAACATCAGGCACGATTGGGAGGTCTGCCCAAGGCTCGCAGTCGCATTCGGGGGTGATGTCTAGGATGAAGTTGAAAAAGACCGCCTTTCCCTCTTTTCCATCAAGCGCACCTGCGGCGTACTCAACCATCCTCTCCTCAGTTTCCTCCTTTGTGTAGAGTGAACCACTCTTCCAATCTGGGTCGATAGCGTCGCTGTAGCAGGCAAGGGTACACTCGCCACAACTATCACATGTATCGATGTCTACTTTCGGTCTCTGACCTTCGCCTTGAGGCCTGATTGCTTGTACGTGGCACCTCGTGATGCATGCGCCGCATCTTGTACAGCGTTCACTGATCTTCGCGCGTGCGCCGTGGATGCTGAGTTTCGCGGGTCTGCAGGAGCATCCTAATCCAATATTTTTAAGGGAGCCGCCGAAGCCCGTTATGACGTGGC
>CAZIKD010000043.1:7901-9976 GCA_964539725.1 uncultured Candidatus Bathyarchaeia archaeon
ATTTATAGTTTCCGAAGTTGGCGTGTACTATCCTCCAGCCATCGGGCGTCCTCTCATAGACTATGGTGACGGGCCCCTTCTGGGGACTCTCAGCGTTGGGGCGCTTAAAGAACCAGACCGCGCAGACGACAGCTGAATCACCGAAGTCCTCCAAGTCCGTCCCCTCAAGCCAGAGCTTGTTCGGCTGAGTCTTACCTCCATTGACGAAGCCGAAGCCCTCATGATGCCTCACGAGCGCCTCGTAGCCCTTGATGACGCCCTGCTTCTCTGAGGAGAAGTAGGTCACTCTATCATCTTTGAGGAAGAGTTTCTCGACTTGGTTTAGATCGTATGTGTTCCAAAACTTCACCCATTCATCGACTATCTTATCGTTGAATTTCTGGACCATGGTTGTTTCACCTTTTTACGGTTAATGTCCTTTGTGGTCGTGCAGCTAACTTATTTCTATTAAATATTTAATTCCTTTAAAAGACTAAACACGTGTTCACTACTTTCTGCTTCAAAATCGGCTAATTCAGATATTAGCATAATCTTGAATTACACGATGTTTTAAATCCCTACTGGTAGCCGATTTGTAATAAGATTGGGGAACCCAACAGAAGGAAAAAATATGCGGAGAACTCTGCTCGCTAATCTCGGCTTCTTATTCCAAATTAGCGGTTTACTCAGCATAATTCCTATCCCCATAGCTCTATATTTAGGAGAACACGAGGCACTGGCAGCTATTTTATTAGGGTGCGTCTGCTTCCTAGGGCTCGGATTTCTGCTAAACGCCCTATGTGAAAGAAAGGACCTTGACTTCAAATCGTCATGCATTTTTATTGTGCTAGCATTTGTATTGATGCCGCTCATAGGTTCAGTGCCGTTCATTTACCTGGATCCTTTCAACAGTACAAATCCCCTGGACAGATTCACTAACGCTTACTTTGAGAGCATCTCAGGATTCACAACGACGGGGTTCAGTTTCGTATCAAATAGTGCGAGTCTACCAAGTTCCCTACTACTGTATCGAAGTCTTATAGAGCTGATGGGGGGCGTCGGCATAGTTTTTCTACTCCTTGTCTTCTTCCATTCAGATGACTCGCTTAATAGCCTCAGCAACACCTTAGGGGTTGAAAATTGCGGAGAACATTTCAAAAAATCGTTTTCCATTGTCTTCCTCATCTATAGCGCATTTATAGCGTTCTTTACAATAACCCTCTATATTCTTGGTATCAGGGATGTAATAAGCGCGGTCACGCTTGCTATCGATACCTTAACTGGCGGGTTTTCCCCCTCTCAAGTGGAGTTCCAAAATATTATTACTTTTCCTATGAGGATCTGTCTCCTCCTATTAATGTTCCTTGGATCTGTCAACTTTAGCTTTATCTATCACTTCATAACTCGAAAGGTGACGAAAATACCGAAGGAAATCCAATTATACATACTAATTATAGCAACGGGTTCGCTGTTGGTGACCATTCTTTCTGGTACAAACCTATTTGATTCGCTTTTCCACGTCGTAAGCATGTCTTCCTCGACTGGATTTGATTACATTGGCATCCCGACAATGAGTACCACAGCCATGAGTATCTTTTTCTTAATAGGACTTTTAGGGGGATGCGGATTCTCGATGGCGGGAGGCATCAAGATGTTCAGACTCCTAGATTTCTTCAGATCGGTTAAGAACAGTGTCATAGAGACCGTTCGGGAGGAGGAATACATCCCAGTTGAGCCAGCTGTGAAAGATGATAATAGAGTTGAAGTTCTCACAGTGGATGTCTCGATCATTCTCTTCCTTGGAACTCTTTTCGTGTTTTCTATCCTTTTCACGTCGATTGGAGTATCATTTTCGGATGCCCTCTTTGAGGTCGGCTCAGCTCTCACGACAAACGGCGTATCGATGGGTGTGACGACGGTTTCTATGCCAGTTGGCTACAAGTATTTGTTAATGATTGCAATGATAATAGGTAGAGTGGAGATTACAGCCATTCTCGTTTCTCTCTATACGCAGGAGCATAGGTTAGAAGAAATGTCGTATAATGCGCGGAAGCGAATTGAATTACTTATTCGGGCGATAGTGGATAAATTAAAGT
>CAZIKD010000043.1:10076-11208 GCA_964539725.1 uncultured Candidatus Bathyarchaeia archaeon
GCGCGCGCATAAATTTCCTAACGTACGCATAAATCCCTTACAGTAACCGCGCGGTCGAGAGAGATCGCACACGCCTACTATTTCTACGTCGCCTCGTCGCTCATTTCTTTTAGGTTTACTGACTTCGGTTTTTTCTTATTTACCCTTATTGTGTAGATTGCCCAGCTTAGCATCAACATGGTTATACCGGTGAGAAGAGTCGCCCTATCGAGGAACGCAACTAACAAAAAACACGTTATAATCCCGAGCGCGGGTGTTAATGGATAAAAGGGGACCTTGAAGGGACGCTCAAGAATAGGCATCTTACTCCTCAAGGCAATTAGTGAAATATTGACGAAGATAAATCCCATAATGAAGCCAAAATCCGTTGCATATGTAACAAACGTGATGCCTGCTGTTAACGCGGTAATTATCGCTATGCCAGAGCCGATAAAGATTGAGACCCAGGGAGTACAGAAACTACTATGGAGTTTATAGCAGAATGAAGGAAAATATCCATCCCTAGCCATGGCATATGCGACGCGGCTCTGAGCCATTATACTTGTGTTGACACTTGTTAGGGCAGCTATTACCCCGGCAAACGTTATCACTAGTACACCTGTACGGCCCAGTAATTTTTCAGCAACAAAGCTCAGAGGCGCGGATTGAGCCGCCAACTCCTCGGGGGATACCACCCTAAAAATTACTATGCTGATCAGGGAATAGAGCAATATTAATACGAGACAGCTGATAATAACTGCTCGAGCCATCGTCTTCTCGGGGGCTTTGATCTCTGCTTGAGCTGCGACAATCGCTTCTCCACCGAGGTATATGACGAATACGTAAGCAGAAGCCCTGAGGATGCCGAAGATGCCTTGAGGCGAGGATAATACGAAATCGAAGTTTGAAGGGGAGGTTAGTCCTTTAATTATGAAAGCTAAAAGGATTAAGAGTAGGGAGACAACGAGAACAGCCTGAACTAGTCCAGTTTCCCGAATTCCTTTGACATTAATAAAAGTAAAGACGACTATTGTAAGTACTGCAATAAGTATACCATTTAATCCGGGAAACACGTAACTGAGAAGATTTCCCAAACCGAGGGCGCAAAAAGACGCGTAGAAGATGTTGCTCGTCCACTCAAACCAGCCAGTCG
>CAZIKD010000044.1:0-11134 GCA_964539725.1 uncultured Candidatus Bathyarchaeia archaeon
GATTCCGAATAACCCTCGAAATCATGTCTTGACTGGACCTTTACTTATAAGGAGTTAAATACTCTCTAAATCTGGAAGTAGGTTAATCGAAATCCTCATAATTTAATATCAATTGAAACAATAATCTATTATCGAGAGTGATTCGTTTTGGTGTCACTCGATATTACGAATGTTAATAAGGGATTATGAGAAGCCGTGCCACATCCTTTCGAAAAGTTTCACTGCATTCTCACGATTCATGGTCCTGGGATTGACCGCGAGGAGCCTCTGTATCTTCATCGTCTCATCAGCGATCTTACTTATCTCATCATGTCCGACGCCAAGCTCCTTAAGACTAAGAGGAACACCCAGATCTTGGTTAAGTTCAGCCACCGCGTTTACCGCTTTGTAAGCTGCCTGCTTATCGTTAAGTCCAGTGGTATCCTCCCCCAACATGTTCGCTATGTTGGCGATTCTCCCAGGTATGGCTAGAAGGTTGTATTCCATGATGAATGGGAGAGCGAGCGCGCAGCTGAAGCCGTGTGGGAGCTGCTTCATGACTGCGAACCCATAGGCGATGGCATGGCCACCGCACGTGCTTGAGTTGGCTATCGACAATCCTCCGAGCATGCTAGCCATGCTCATATTAATTCGCGCCTCGAGGTTATCTCCTTGAGAATATGCAAGCCTGAGGTTGTTGGCAATGAGTCTAATGGATTGAAGGGCAACTGCATCAGCGAAGCTATTGTTTTTTATCGACATGTAGGCTTCGATGGCGTGACTCAGAGCATCTAAACCAGTGTTAGCGGTGATTCTCTGTGGTAAGCTCTTCGTGAGGGCTGGGTCTACTACTGCGATATCTGGCATTAGATTTGGGTGGGTGAGGCCTGTTTTCATCTCGTTGTGAGTGACTACAAGCGTGGCTGTTGCCTCGCTACCCGTACCGCTAGTCGTCGGTATCGCAATGAGAGGTACTCCTCTCCTCACTATCGGTACACCCCCAAGATAATCCTCAAGTCCCCCCGGGTTCGTCTTCATCATCGCTGCCACTTTTGCCATGTCGAGGCTACTACCTCCACCAATACCGATGATCAAGTCGTAGTCCTTCTTCCGTGTTGACTCTGTAAGATTATTGGCGATTGGCATAGTTGGCTCTGGCTCTACCTTGTCCCAAATGTCCGTCTCAAATCCTCTCGAGGCTAATGGTCCCGTTACTTTATCCACAATCTTGAGCTTTTCCACGATCTCATCAGTAACTATTAGGATTTTACTGCATCCGAATTGATTCGCCTCCTCGGTAACCTTTTCAACAGCGCCCACCCCGAAGAGGGTCTTCCTAGGTGCGAGCAGCGTCCTCAATACTCCAATGTTAGACATGAACAGTCAGCCCTCAGTTCTTAGGAATATACTTGCTTGTTTGTAATTTATGGGTTGGTATCTTTTAAAATTTGCATAAAACCGATATTTACGCGCGCGTAATCGCATGTATTGTTAACCGCTGCTGTACATGCGAGGTAGCTATACACTATTCCAAGAATAAAAAGTAGGTTGATGTAAATCAGAGCACCTATTTTGATTACTACTTTTATTCCAACTCAAGGCCCATAAGACGATGCAGCAGACACAACCGTCGAACTCTACCTCATTTACTGAAGATTGAAGGGGTGCTCTGACTAATATAATCGAAGAAAATGCGACTTTGACCACTAAAATATTTTCGCGGCCAATAATTACTCCTCAATAGTATGATCTTTAAAACTCGTTACTAACTAAGGCTCCAAACAAAAAGAGAGAAAATTTGGTTTATCTAATATGTCACTCGTTTTAAAAATAATTCGTTAAACCTTTTCCAATCACAGTCAACAGTCAAATCTGTATTCGGTTCCTTAGGAGGCGGGTGCCTCTTCGATAATCCGTACGCCACTGTTTGACCAATCGACAGCTCCCCCCTGGTCTCCACGTCGACGAAGCATCTCCTCATCTTCATCAGACTCGGGTCAATTACCACCCCGACGGTGAGAGCGTCACCGATCTGGAGGCCCCCTTTCCAATCCGGATGCAGTCTAATCAGGTATCTGAACCAAGGGTCGAAGTTGTCGAAGCAGTACCTTGTAGCATCGTTAGCGACCTTGACCCTACTCCACTCCTCCCCAGATAACACCGGCTGATAGTATGTCTCAAGCCCAACCATAGTGATGTGCATCCCAGCGTTGAAGAATATCCTCGCAGCGAGGGGATCTCCCCAGATATTGAACTCCGCTACAGGCGTCGTGTTGCCAGGGGCCAGCACCGCACCCCCCATCGAATAGACTTCCTTAACATTTGCTGCTACCTTCGGTTCCCTGAGGAGGGCTGAAGCCACGTTCGTCAACGCCCCAAGGGTGATTAGAGTCACCTCGCCCGGATCTTCCATGATTTTCCTGATCATTAGGCTCACCCCATCCTCTCTCACTGGTTTGATCGAGGGCCTTCTGGTCGCCTTCGTCGAAGTCCTGCCTCCGTTCTTCCAAATCTTTAGAATTTTCTCCCTTTCCTTTGTTAGGTTTTGGGACATCGAGACCTCGAGCCCTTCTGCTACTGGAATTTCTCCCTTACCCATCAGCTCCACGGTGTTCAGCACGTCATCCGTCGAGTCTCGAAGGTTCCTAATCCCGCTTAGGGTGCTGATCCCCTCAACGCTGAGGTCAGTAGACTTGAGCGCCAGGATTAACGCCATCACGTCGTCGAACTCGCCATCAGTGTCTATGAAAACCTGTTTCATGGCATAGAATGGTAAGACAATCTAGATATAATCGTCGATCAAAGTACACTAGTGACTACAATAGGGATCAATGATGAACATCGTCGTAGTCGGGATGGGTTATGTTGGTGTACCCGTCGCCGCCCTCTTCGCGGATGTGCCAGGCTTCAAGGTAACAGGACTCCAGCGCCGGAGCTGTCGCAGCGCATGGAAGATCGACGCCCTCAACCAAGGTAAATCCGTCATAGAGGCAGAGGAGCCAGGTCTACCCGAGCTAATTAAGCGGATCCACGATAAGAGCACATTCCACGTCACCGACGATCCCGCCGTCTATCGCGAAGCCGACGCAATAATAATTGCTGTCCAGACCCCAGTCGATGAAAACCACATCCCCCAGTACGAGTCTCTTCGAAGCGTCCTCGCCGACATCGGTAAGAACCTGAAGAGAGGCACTCTCATCTGCCTCGAATCCACAGTCGCCCCTGGCACCACGAACCACCTCGTAAAACCCATCCTTGAACAGCATAGCGGACTCAAAGCAGGGCGGGACTTCAACCTCCTCTTTAGTTACGAGCGTGTCATGGTGGGTCGCCTTCTCCACAATCTTACAATGTACGACCGAATAATCGGAGGAATCGACCCTGAGTCCACACGCCGCGGCATCGAATTATACAGACACATAGTTAAGGCCAACCTCCACCCCACTGACGCCCTCACAGCCGAGGTCGCCAAGGTCACGGAAAATGCCTATCGAGACGTGAACATCGCCTTCGCCAACGAGGTCGCTATCATCTGTGAAAGCCTTGGCGTCAACGTCCACGACGTCCGTCGCTTCGTGAACAGCCTCCCTAACGATCCCAGTAACCCATCCGCCAATCCTTACCGCAACATGCACACCCCTGGCGCAGGAGTCGGTGGCCACTGCCTCCCAAAGGACAGTTGGTTACTCAAATATGGCCTTGACGCTTACGGTTCCTTCAAATTCGAACCAGACATCATCACAGGGAGCCGTTACCTCAACGAAAACATGCCTAAACACATGAAGGAGCTGATCGAGGAGGCGCTCAAGGAGAAGAGCCTGAGTCTGAGAGACGCGAAATTAACACTCCTTGGAGTAGCATTTCTCGAAAACAGTGACGATACTCGCAACACCCCCGCGGAGCCCCTTTACCAGCTACTTGCTGGTAAATGCAAGGACATCATCGCTCATGACCCATATGTAAAGGAGTATGAGACGATGAAGATCACCCAAAACCTTAGCGAAGCCGTCAATGACAGCGACTGCCTAATCGTCGTTACACGCCACAAGGAATATCTAAGCATAAAACCCGCGACCCTGAAAAAACAGATGAATACTCCCATAATAGTGGATGGTAGAAACATCTTCAACCAAGAAGAGTGTCTTAAGTTGGGCTTCAGCTTCCGCGGGGTCGGACTCCCTAAGAAGGCCTCAGGTTAACTTAGCCCGTCCTCGTACCTAGGGTTACGCTAACAACCATCTCGGCACCACCCCTGATGATGGTCAATGCGATGATGTCCCCCGGCCTCTTATTCCTCTGCATATAGAGAATTAGGTCGTATAGTCCCTTCATTTCCAGCCCATCGGCCGCCGTGATAACGTCTCCACCCAATGGCGTATACACGCCATCCACATTGACGTATCTTGTACCCCCCTTTAAACTGGCGACGTCTGCTGGGCTCCTCCTAGTAATCGATGTAAGTAAAGTGCCATGCGTCCCTTCAGGGAGACCCATAGCCGAAATAATCCCCGGCGTTACATCGGTACCCTGTATTCCAATGTATACTTGATCGTATTTTCCGGTGCTTATCAGGCTGGGTAGCTCTCTCGCGATAGTATTACTCGGGACGGCAAAACCGATCCCCGTCGATGACTGTGACACTATAGCTGTGTTAATCCCGATTACTTTTCCCCTCATGTTGAGCAAGGGCCCACCGCTATTGCCGGGGTTGATCGCCGCGTCTGTCTGTATGACGTCAACAATCGGATACCCGCTAGCCGAGTCCATCTCCCTGCCGAGTGCACTCACGATACCCGTCGTCAACGTATCTGCCAACCCGTAAGGATTTCCGATAGCGAGTACCGCTTCCCCTACCTTTAATGCGGAGGAGTTACCGAGTTTCAGAGGCTTGAGCAGCGCTGTCGGGGCATCCACCTTTATCACTGCTATGTCGGAATAGGGGTCCGCTCCGACAACTGTTGCCGACAAGATGGTGCCATTTATGAATGTGACTGTTATACTGTTAGCACCATCCACAACGTGATCATTTGTTACTATCCTACCCTCGGTATCGTAGATAAAACCGCTTCCTGTTGCTGTTCCCTGCGGGAGCGTTGACTTGATCAGCACGACGCTGCCCTTCACCTGCTCATAGATCAAAGTAATTGAATTTACATCACTGGTTGAACCCGAGCCTAACTCGATGAACGTCTGCGTCAATGAGTTTATCTTCTCATTTGAATCCGAGAGTCTAGAGCTTAGACTCTGAACAGATGACGATAGAGCAGATACTTGGTTTGTCAAGTCTCCTATGCGGCGCCCACTGTCGGTGTAGTTGAACGCTGAGAATCCTATACTCAAGACGAGGAGGATGACGAGAGTACCTATCAAAAACCTACCTCCGTCGCGGCTGAGCCTTGTAATATCCTTCGCTTCAGATGGATCTGCCGGATGGTTCTCTGATTTAGCCTCTCCCAAATTCTTTGGATCTGAAAGAGTGTCTTCAAAGCCTTTTTCTTCAGACAAGTCAATCACCACACATACACGTGATTAATCCGACGAGACGAAGAACCTCCTAGCTCATAAATGATTTTTCAAGATTACACCATAATCTTACCAAATTCCAAACGCGTCACCTTTAAACAAGCCACTGACGATTATCCATTAAACGCCACCTGGGATATGCCATGGCCCTCTCGAAACGCTCTTTCAAACAACTCCTACTATGGCTCATAGAAGGATCTAGGGGCGGCATCAACAGGGGCCGTATAATCGAGGCTATAAAGGAGGAGCCACTAAACGCCAACCAACTTTGCAACCTACTCGGGGTTGACTACCGGACTGTACGTCACCACCTCGACGTAATGGAGAAGAACCGCCTGATTACGGCGGTAGGCGACCACTATGGCAAGGTATACTTTCATAGTCAGGACCTCGAACAGAATTACGGCGATTTTGAAGAGATTTGGAATAAAATTGAGAAAAGGTTGAAAAACAATGGAAGAAACTGAGAGGCAGATGCAGAAAACCCCTTGGGCACCTATCGCCATAATTGGGTTGCTAGTGGTTATCCTAGTCGTATTAATTGGCCCCCTGAACACTATCAACTATATCTTCAATCACCCCGACAGGCCCCTCCTTGAACATCTCACACCCCAGCAGCTCCAAGAGGTCAGTAACATGCTTGCCCTCTACATTAAGGGGAGGACTGTACTAGCCCTGATCAACACGGGGCTGCTTCTCTACCTAATAGCCTTCTACGTGGGCATCTACAGGGAGATGAAGTCCAACTTTAGCCTCTGCCTAGTCCTATTTTCACTCACCCTATTCCTCTACTCTATAACGAGCAACCCCATCCTCATTTGGGTGAACGGTTTCCAGGAGACAAATATTTTCAACATTTTCAACTTCCTCCCGGACATCTTCACGACACTTGCTTCGGCGATACTCATCTATCTAAGCAGACAGTAAGCACTAAATGGCGCGCGCTAGGTGGGGTACAAGCGATTACTTGGATGTCACGTTCGACTTGAAGGCGATAACCGGAAAGCTGCTAGGACCACTCCTTAGCCCGGGTGGGGCAAAAATGACCGAGTTCACGAAGAAGTAATCGGAGCTAACCTCTCCACTTTATCCTTGGCATAATCGCGTCCTTCTTCTCTTCGATTCTTTCCCGGTACTGGATGAGCTTTGGGATAGTCCGCCTCAACTCCGCGTCGAGGCTGTGCATTGGCTTGAAGCCGAGGGCGGGGAGCCTCTTATGATCAGGGTTGTAGTAGTGCTCTTCCTTCTCGACTCGGGGGTTTTCAATGCTACAGATCTTCGCCTCTAAGCTAAATTCTCCTCCGACTGAAACGACATGCTTAGCTAACTCATTAACCGAGTAGGTCTCATCAAACTGGTTAAAGACCCTGTACTCACCATCTGCTGGAGGATTCTCGGCTGTGATGGTCATACACTCGATGCTATCGCGGAGCGCTATGAAGCCCCTCGTCTGACCCCCCCTCCCATACGGGGTAAGTTCATGCCCGATCACTGCTTGCGCACAGAACCTGTTCAGCGCAGTCCCCCACACTTCGTCAAAGTCGAATCTAGTGAGTAGATCATCGTCTACCATCTCGTCGGTCATTAAACCGTGCACGACGCCCTGCATTATATCAGTACTCGCCAGCCCCCATATCTTGCAAGCGAACATTATGTTGAAGGTATCATGCACCTTACTCAAGTGATACCAGCTACCCGGTTGGCGAGGGAATGGCAACGTGTCTTTCCTACCCCGATACTCGATGTCGAAGAAACCCTCCGAAATATCGATATTGGGAGTACCATATTCTCCCATTGTGCCGAGCTTGAGCAGGTGGCACTTTGGGCTATGTTTCTTCATAGCGAATAGTATGTTGTTCGTACCTACAATATTGTTAGTCTGGGTGTAGTTACAGTGATCAGCATCGATCATGCTGTACGGTGCAGATGAGATCTCCCCCAGATGGATTATGCAGTCGGGCTTTTCTTTAGTTATTACCCCTTCTGTGAAATCTGTTTTAATGAGGTCACCCCGGTAGAACCGGATCTTTTTCCCAGATGCCTTCTCATAATCTTTCAGCCTCATCTTCATAGATTTAATCGGCGTGGCTGATTGGCCACCGATCTCCTCCACGTTTATTCGTCTGCTAAAGTTATCCACGCCAGACACATCATGCCCCTTGGCGGATAGGTGCATGGCGAGGGGCCACCCAAGGTACCCATCGATGCCCATTATTGTAATTTTCAAAAGTGATACCGACCCGCTTTCAAAATTAATCTCTACATGACTATTTTAAAGATGAGGGTTTAGTAAAGCTGAAGCGCAATTTACTAGATAACTAGGCGCTCTCCGAACAGTCGTTTTTAGTCTATTACCATCATCGTAAGTGTAGATCTGACATTTTTCATTCTCCGGATCTTGTTAGTTATTGCTTCCTTGAGTTGTTCCATATTGCTGGCTTCGAGTCGAACAACGTAGTCATAAACCCCATAAACGCCGTAGAACTCCTTAACCTCGGCAATGCTTCTAAGCTCCTGCGCAAGATCTGACCCCATCTCCGCGTTGATCAATACGAAAGCTGTGTTCAAACAGGTCCCCTCAATTTAATATGTTCTGATCTCCTTTAACTTATTCTAGTCTCAATCCCGATTACAGTAACATCCAAAAGTTTAAGTTGGGTGTGTATGTACCCTATTGAGCGCGCTCGAACCAGATTCAACAAAGGTAATAATACTTTATAGACTTGGAATAGCTAGAGATGACCATTGCCTAAGCTCGCTATCAATGGGGGTCGCCCAGTATCTGATAAAATGATCCCGTTGGTGAAACCTACCTTCAGCCAGAAAGATGCAGATGATATTACTAAAATTCTGAAATCCGCCTACGTCCGTATGGGTCCCTACACAAAGGAGTTTGAAGAAAAATTTGCATCAAAAGTTGGGGCGAAATACGCATATGCCGTCTCTAACGGTACAGCTGCACTCCACTGCGCATACCTCTCTACTCTAAAACCCGGCGACGAGGTTATTGCTCCCGCCTTTACCTTCATCGCAACAATAAGCACCGTCATTTACAGTAATGCTAAACCAATCTTAGTTGATGTTGATCCTGATACATTCCTCCTCGACCCCGAGAAGGTTAAGGAGAAGATTACCAAAAAAACTCGTGCAATCGCCCCCGTGCACCTTTTTGGAAACAGCTGTGATATGAAGGCATTAACCGAGATCGCAGAAGATCACAACCTTCTCATCGTCAACGATTGCGCACAAGCTCACGGGACAGAATATTATAAAAAAGACCTCGGATCATGGCCAAATATTAGCTGTTATAGTTTTTACCCAACGAAAACAATGACCACAGGCGAGGGTGGGATAGTTACCACAGATGACGCAGAACTCAAACGTCTAGGTTCACTAATTCGAAGTCATGGCGACGATGGCAGATATCACCATATTATCTTCGGTCTCAACTACCGCATCACAGATATCATGTCTGCAATCGGGTTAAATCAACTTACTCAACTCGACCAATTCCTACAGAAACGCCGACACAACGCAGATGTGCTTATAAAGGGTTTAAAGGAGATAGATGGAGTAACTCCACAAAAAATTACTCCCAAAACAAATCCAAGCTACAGCTACTTCAGCGTGACTATAGATAAAGAAATTATTAGCTGCAGCCGCGACGACTTCATGAAAGCTTTAACTGCAGAAAACATCGACTGCGGCGTCCACTACCCCGCGTCCCTCACCAAACAACCGATAGTTGAACAACTCCTCAAACCGAAACCTTGTCCCGTCTCGGAGGATCTTTCAAGAACTATAATGAGTCTACCCATGCATCCATACCTTACCGAAGAGGAACTGATGAAAGTAGTTGAGGGTGTGGAAAAAATAGCTTCGTTTTATACTAAATAATTGCGTGCTTATACCGCCTAGCAGGCACACACACCTTTTAACCAGCGGCTCCACCCCGCATCGTTGCTCTAGAGTTCTCGACGCTTAAAAGGGCCTGCAGATACGAGAAGGGTGGCCGCTACAAATTCGCGAGGTAAACTTGCGCAATCCAAAGCTGCCGGCTGGTCATGAAGCCTGAATAAACCCATTAAAAAACTGAATCAAGCAACATCCCCACTCAAATGAATATCAACACACTGAACCCGTTCATGGGACAGTTCTCAAGCCAAATCACGAAGATCCTCCGAGGAAACCCCGCGCACACAGCAAGATTGGATCCATTACTCCGACAATTAGAATGGGTCACGGTGTATCTTGATAGCAAGGTGTCTTTTAATCAAATTATTTATGGACCCATTTCCACGCACGGATTCACATTAACCGCCCCCCTCATTCACGACGATCCTACCCTACCCTCCACGGAAACTATTGACGGGTCGTGTGTCCGCAGCTTCTTCAGCCCCTACCAGCCTCTCCCAAGCCGGTGACTGCCTCCGTAATACAGGCTCGGACACCTCAGCTATCTTCACTGGAACGACTTTAGACTTGGTTGTGAGTATAGCTGCTGGCAACTCTATCCTACGCTGTATTGGTCTCCGCATCGGTGGGGCTGTTGATGCCCCTGCTGAGAGGGGTGTCGATGGGTGCTGCTGCTGATGACTGTGGGTGTGCACCTGTGTCTGCTCCTGTGTGTCGATGACTGCTGGTGACTTAGGGTCGACATCTCCCACAGTAGAGCCCTGTACGGGTGTACCCACCTGTACATCCTGTCCCTCCATGGTGCTATTGTCATCAACATCATCATCAGCAGCGTCATCCATGGAGCCACCGTCATCAGCGACATCATCCATGGGGTCGCTGTCATCAACAGCAGGGACATCTACACCAGCATTCTGCAGTAGCTCCCTGTAGTCAACATCACCCTCCGGTTCCCCCACCCAGTCGGGTGCGAACTCAGCGGAGTACACGCTCCCTAAGTAGGCGATGACCCCCGGTTTTCGCGTGTGTGATTTGGTTAAGCCCCAAGTCACACCGTGTGCTTCAGGGGTTCAGACTCTAGTCGTGGAATCGGTTCAGCGAATATGGATCCGTTACGTCGTTGGGCCCCTTGGCCAGTGTGTGAATGCCCGCGTTTTGCCGAGGAGAATAATTGATCCATCATCAACCCTGTAGGTGGAGGGTGACTTCTATGTTGGTTTGTCTCCGGAGTGTCGCATCCTCCTAGGAGCCAATCAATGGGGTAATGGGGCCATTAATTTTTTGGGTCCAATACGTTTCCGGTGAGTCTACATAATCGGTTAATGGATCCAATGATCATGGGTAGGCGTAGATTGGAGGAGGAGGTATGGGAGGTGATGAGGGGGCTCCTGTTGAGGATGCGGGTGCTCCTCGATGGGGGTAGGGGTCTCGACGCGGCTGGGGTAGCGTATTCTGTGTTCTCTAGGCTTGGCTCGGGGGAGCGGGGTAGGCCTCGGAGGGTCGCTGTGACTTGGTGGTTCATCGGACATGTGGTCGATAATCTACTCTAAGGGTCCCAGTTTGCGCGCGTGTCGTGAATGAAACCTTAAAATAAATTGATTTAGAACAATGAAACCTTGTAAAATAAAAAACCATAACAACATTCGCGCCCACGGAGTATATCATGAGCCCATCTGTTACAGTTGCATATCGGTTTGGTTTTAGATGAGGTAAAGAC
>CAZIKD010000045.1:0-10950 GCA_964539725.1 uncultured Candidatus Bathyarchaeia archaeon
TAAATAGGAGTTAAGTTGGGGAAAGAAAACAAGAGTATAATAGTGGTGTCCGATGATGGATTTAATTCTCCTCGACAATCTCGTTATGCTATTCGCGTTAATCTATTATGCTTTCTTAACCACAGTGTACTTGATACGGGCCCATGAGCACTCGGGTATCGCGCGCGCCGAGTCTAAATTGATGCACACGTAAAACGGTCTATAAACGAGAGTTATTATCTAAATAATTATGGCGAGAGAATAAATTAACATTCCGCGTGTACACTAATATTTACTTAAAGTTAAATGGTAGCCCGGGAGAGATTCGAACTCTCGTCAGAGGCTCCAGAGGCCCCGATCCTTGACCGCTAGACGACCGGGCTACTGCCGTTTCATAAACCCAGAAGGATCATATAAGAATACCCACACCTTATTCCGTATTAAGAAACATCCTACAATAAAGGAAAAATCTTAAATAATATACTTATAAACATTTCTATGCTTCAAGTGATCAGTTCTATGGGTCTCCTCATGGAACGCGACCCCTGAGAAGGAACAAAAAGAGAGAAGTGATGAGTTTCAAACGCTACCTGAAAAGCCGAAGGAACGGCGATGACCACTGCCCCGAGTGTGGGCGTGGGAACATGATCCACGATGATGACTCAGGGGAGATAATATGTGGCAACTGTGGACTCGTGATCAGGGAGTCGATTATAAGCGACGGCCCCGAGTGGAGGGCATTCACACCGGGGGAGAAGGAGAGCCGTAGCCGAGTCGGGGTCCCCCTCAGCTTCGCCGTCCACGACAAGGGCCTCACAACAGTAATCGGTAGGATTGGAAAAGACGCCTACGGGAGAAACATCCCACTTAACACAAAACTCCAGATGCTCAGACTAAGAAAATGGCAGATCCGATCCCGCGTCCACAGCTCTACCGATCGCAACCTTGCACAGGCTATGGCGGAACTCGACAGATTATGTGATAAGCTGCATATCCCGGCAACCATCAAGGAGAGAGCCGCCGTGATATATAGAAAGGCCCTCGACAACGGCCTTGTCCGAGGACGTAGTATCTCCGCCATAGCCGCTGCTGCCCTCTATGCAGCCTGCAGGATAACACAGACCCCCAGGACCCTGAGAGAGATCGCGCACCAGAGCCCAATAGACAAGAAAGACATAGCCCGTTGCTACAGATTGATACTCAAAGATCTCAATATCCAGATGCCCAAGCCAGACGCCCAACTTAGGATTCCTAAGATAGCTGCAAAAATTGGGGTCGGTGAGAAGACCCAACAGACTGCTGTCAATATTCTACGCCGCGCTGAGAAGATTAGGACTACGGCAGGCAAGGACCCAATGGGTCTCGCGGCCGCAGCGCTCTACATCGCATGCGTTATGAATAATGAGAAGCGCACCCAAAAGATCATAGCCGACGCAGCCGGAGTCACTGAGGTCACTATACGCAATAGATACAAGGGACTCAAAGACGCCCTTGGTCTAAAGGTTTAACAGAAAAAATTGAAGAATCATATATATCTCTGAACACTAATCGGATGAGAGAGAGACGGCGATGGAGACCAAAGCCAAGACCCTGATCTTATGCGTTGACCAAGACGACGACATAGGAAAGAAGGCCGAGGTCGACACACCCGTCGTAGGTGTCGAGGCGAATAGAGAGGCCGCGGCTACCTTGGCCATAGCCGACCCCGAGGAAGCCGACTCCAATGCTATGTTTGGCGCAATAAAACTATACAAAGAACTCATCAAGAAGTACAAAGACGAGGAATTCCAGGTAGCCACTATAGCCGGCTCTCCGGTTGGTGGCATCGAAGCCGATAGAAAAATGATAGAGGAGCTCCAGAGCGTTTTAGCTGGATTCCCCGCATCAGGGATCGTCCTCGTTACTGACGGTTTCGCGGATGATCTCCTCAAGCCTATACTACAATCTAGAGTCCCCATAACGAGCGTCCACCACGTGGTTGTCAAGCATAGCGAGATGATCGAGGAAACCTATGCTGTATTTGGAAAATATCTGAAAATGATCTTCGATGACCCTTACTACTCACGTTTCGTACTCGGCGTCCCAGGTGTGCTGCTCTTAATATTTGGCTTCCTTATTGCCTCAAACCAACTCCAGAACGCGGGGTTAGCGGTAGTATTTGTACTGGGTATTGTATTTTTTATAAAAGGTTTCGGGATCTACGACAAGATCACAAACATAAAGCCGAAGCTGCCTCCTCCCGATGAACAGCTCGTCTTCGTAGCTCGAGTCGTAGGATTTATGGTGGCGATTGTGGGAATCTTTCAAGGTGCGAGTTCCGCGGCTATCACTATTCCCAGCCCGATGATGCCCCTATGGGACTTGGGCTGGTGGGCAAGGGTATTACCAATGTTCATTTCAGTCTTCCTTTTGAAGGGAATAGATCTGATCATTCTTGGTGTGATGGTCATCTTAATTGGTGGGGCGGTGGCGCATTACCTGCGGAAAGATGAGCGCCTCGGTCAGAGTATAGTGAGTATTAATCTTACTTTCTGGTTAAAGTTCATCGTCGTAGAATCCGCGAAGATATTCCAGAACCCCGAGACTCCTTTAAGCTTGATCTCCCCGCTCCTACTCTATACACTCGCCAGCGTGGCTACAACTATTATCGCGGTCTTCCTCACATACAGGAAATACAAGCGTCTCCCCTTTACATAGTCCCTAGGTTTAGTCAAGGTTTTATCACTGGAATGCTTCCCTTCTGTGAATAATAATGCTCAAGGACCTCCTAACATCAATTGGCGTATACAAGGTCTATGGGCGATGGCTAAAGAGCCAGCTTAACAAGGTGGATATGCCGTGCCACATCGGCATTATTCTCGATGGCAATCGAAGGTGGGCCCGGGGGCAAAACATGGAGCCCTGGGAGGGGCACTGGGCTGGCGGTGAACGCGTCAAAGACTTCCTCGAATGGTGCCTAAACCTGGGCATCACCACCGTCACTCTATACGCCTTCTCGACTGAAAACTTCAGGCGGAACGAGAAGGAAGTCGGGGAGCTGATGAAGATCTACGAAAAAGCGCTACGGGAGGTCCTTGCCTCCGATATACTACAAAAGAATAAAGTGCGCGTTAAAGCCATAGGCCGGAGAAACCTACTTCCTGAGAACCTCCAAGTACTAATCACCAACGTGGAGGAGCAAACTAAAGAATATAGTAAATTCTATCTCAACATCGCCCTCGCCTACGGAGGGCGCGCTGAGATAGTTGATGCAACAAGGGAACTAGGGTTGCTCATTAAGGCGGGGAAGCTGGAGCCCGAGCAGATTGATGAGAAACTAATCGAGGAACACCTCTATACTAGGCACCTCCCCCAACAAGAGCCTGACCTTATTATACGGACAGGGAACGAGTCCCGCTTGAGCAATTTTCTCCTCTGGCAGGCAGCATACAGCGAACTCTTCATAGTCGACGTCTACTGGCCAGACTTCAGAGAGATCGACCTACAGAGAGTGATAAGGAACTACCAGCAGCGTAACAGGCGATACGGGAAGTAGCTAGAAAGTCACCGCCCCCAAATCTCGGGGAAAGTCCGTTAACCTCCTCGATCCACCCTTTGTGATGAGGACCGTATCCTCAATCCTCACTCCGCCGAAGCCATGTATGTATATGCCAGGCTCGTTTGAGACCACGTTGCCAGCTATGAGTGTCTCATTACTATTCTGGCTCACTGACGGAGGCTCATGTATTTCAAGACCGACACCATGACCGAGGGAGTGAGTATAATTCTGCCCATAACCAGAATCAGATATTATCTTCCGAGATACAGCGTCGACCTCTCTGCAATAAACACCAGGCTTCATAGCTGCGTATGCAGCGTCATAAGATCGCAAAACCATCTCATATATCTCCAAACTCTTCACATCGGGCTTCCCTGAAATGAATGTCCTAGTTATATCAGAGCAGTACCCACAATAGGATGCACCAATGTCGACGACAACCAAGTCACCCCTCCCGATCTTCCTACCAGTGCAGGACGCATGAGGGTAAGCCGATCTGGGGCCCGATCCAACAGTGAACTCGAATGCGTGGGCCTCCGCCCCCTCCCTCATCATGGCGTACGAAGCCTCTGCGGCGAGCTTATGCTCCGTCTCACCAATAGCGAGTTTCCCAAAAAGGGCCTCCATGGCGGCGTTAACAAGCCTCCCCGCCTCCCTCATCAGCTCCAACTCCCTAGCATCCTTTACACTTCTCTGAGCCCAAACCACATCTTGATCCTGCCTAAAAGTGATCTCGGGGAGCCTCTTCCCCAGGCGACTTAAAAGGGACAGCGGCAAGTCATCGAAGCCGACCGATATAGAGTGGCTCCGTCGAAGCATATCTGAGAACTTATTGAGGAGACCCTCTGAGACATATGTCTCAACAATGCAGTCCTTAGCCTGGTCTCTAGCCACGTTCTCGTCGAGAGACGCTACTAGTAGAAGGGGGACCTTATCGGTAGTGACTATGAGGAAGCTCCCCCCTATACTACCCGTATAATACCGAATGTTTTGAGGCCTCGCAGAGATATAGGCATCTAGTCCACGCTCCTTAAACCTATCCTCAAGTTTGGCGATCCTATGTGGCATAGATATCCCTAGTGAGGAAGGTTTAAAAAAGCGATGAGACCTATGACATTCTCAACTGATGAGAGCAACCTCCACGGGAGACGATGAACATCAACCATAATCTGCTAATAATACGTAATAATACTACCATAAAGAAGCCTATCTCGAACATTAGACTTGAATTGTTTACAGGATTATGGTAATTCAAGTATCCGCCAGAGAGTAGTTGCCAAGTCAGATGAGGGGATAGCCCGCCACGCGAGGGAAACGAACACGGTATACATAAGTAAGATCCTAGTAAAGAATTTCAAATCTTTTGGAGGTCAGATAAAACTAAACTTTCAACCCGGGTTCAACATGATAACAGGTCCCAATGGTAGCGGGAAGAGTAACATCATCGATGCTGTCCAGTTCGTCCTCGGGGAGCTCGCTTCAAAGAGGATGAGGGTCCCTGATTTCTCCGGTTTAATATATGACGGTGCTGGTGAACAGGACCAGAACAAGCCCCAGATCTCCCAAGTCACTATCTACTTCGACAACGCTGATCGCGGCATCGCTTCAGACAGGAGCCAGGTCAGCATCGGAAGAAAAGTGAACAGGGAAGGGAAGAGCGATTATTACCTTAACGGGAAGCGCACTAGCCGTAAAGTGGTTCTCGATCTGCTACACCTCGCAGGTATATCTCCTGGTGGTTATAACATTGTGCTTCAGGGTACAGCGACTCGATTGAGCGATCTGACCCCCAGTGAGCGCATGGACGCCCTAGAGGACTTAATCGGTATCAAGGAGTACGATGAGAAGAAGGCCGAGGCGAAGGGGAGACTCACCGAGGCGGAGAGAAAGATCGAGGTTAGCGCTGCCAGGATAGATGAGGTCAGGAAGCGCGTTATAGAACTTGAACGACAGAGAAATGACGCTCTTCGGTTCAATCACCTCGTCAGTGAGGAGAAGCGGCTAAATGCTGTCAAACTCAGTTTCCAGATCTCCCAATTCGAGGAGAAGCTCGGCGTCCTAATGGAACAGATGAGAGAGCGTGAAGCAGAGGCAACGAAGCTTGAGGAGGAGAAGACTCAACTCAGGGAGGAGAGGGAGGTCGCTCGCAATAGAATCGAGGAGTTCAACCGCGAGGCAGCCGAGCGAGGCAATACCCGCTTACCCATGTTAAAATCCGACCTCGTGAGCCGACAGACTCTCTACACTGGCCTCGGAAATCGCCTAAGAGAGATAGAAGCACGCTACAGCCAATTAGGTAATTTAATCGCCGAGAAGAAGCGCGAGATCAAGTCAACAGAGGAGGAGATAGCTGAGCGGAGGAAGTCGCTAGAGTACCTCCAAGTATCTGAGGGTGAACTCATCGGGCAACTTGAAATCAACAGGCGCGAGCTAGAGAGCTACATACAAGCGATCAATGGCGCCCGAGAGTCCGCAGGGGAAAACCAGAGGAGAGGCGAGGAGCTTGCAGATAACCTCATCCCAATGCAGGAGAGCCTTAGCGGCATAGAGATAGAGATCAATAACTATAAGACCCGCATCACAACTATCGGGGAAAAGGAAACGGACCTCGAGGGGCGAAAGCTCGAGTATAGCAAGACCGTTGAAAGCCTCCAAACGAACCTTGGAGAGTACAGCTCTCTCAAGTCTCAGGAAGCAGGGCACCTTGAAGAGATGCTTAGCAATATTGAGAACCAGATAAGGCGACAGCGCGATCTCCGTAGCACAATAGAGAATGCGAACAATCTCGCCAAGGATGCTGAGACGACGATTACTGAGTTCTCGGCGAAACGCGATCTGTGGAGGTATATTATAGTCGAGGAGCGCGCCCTAGAAAGGATCAGAGAGATCGGCGAAGCTGGTGCTTTAACAGGTTACCATGGACCACTCCGTAGCCTCATCAAAATTGATCTCCCTAACCAGCGCGCAGTCTACTCTGCTGCAGAGGGTTGGATAAATGCTGTCGTCGTAGACGACGTAGCTACCGTACTCGACTGCGTCGACAGACTAAAGAAAACCAAGCTCGGAATGACCAAGTTCATCCCAATGGAACAGCTGAACAAGCCGGAGCCTCTACCAGACATCTTAGAGGACGGAGTCGTTGGCCCTCTCACTCAGTTAATACGGTGCGAGGAGGCCTACATACCTGTAATCCACCTCATCTGGGGCGACACATACCTCGTCAAGGACGACTCAGCAGCTCTAAAGATTGTTGCAGCGGGCTACAGGGCAGTCACTGTTTTAGGCGATGTTTACGAACCCGGCGGGGGAATAAAAGGCGGCTTTTATAGGAGACCCCCTGACTACTCAAAACTCATCCCCGCCGAGGAGTCGATTGATAGTTTATCCAAGATTATAAAGGATCTACGTCAAAAACTCAAGACCCGCATGGCTGATCTCAAGTCGAGCGGCGGCAGCCTCCGCGGTTTCAACTCTTTCATGGAAGGCTCCAAGGAGACGATGACCAAGATCGATATCGAGGTCGCCGATACAATTGAGAGGATCGAACGCATCCAGAAGACTATCACGCAGGCTAACGAGGCGATTACAAAAAACAAGGCAGAGGCCGAACGCCTGCGTGAACTCATCACTACCCTAGAAGAGAGGAAGCATCGAATCCTCCAGCAGATCGAGGAGACGAAGAAGGATATTACCCGTCTCAGGGAATTCAAACCCAGCGACGTCACCGACCTTGAGATAAAGAGTGCCTCCCTCTCTAGGTTTATCTCGGAGCAGCAGGAGCAACTAAACAAGGTCCAGAATGAGACCGCCGTCCAGAAGAGCTACATAGAGCGCATTCTCACCCTACGACTTACCGAGGCCTCGGAGCAAAGGCGCAGGATGCTCGAAGAAATCAAATCCCTCGAGGATGAACAGATACAATCCAACCAGCGTCTCGTTGAGGTAAACAGAGATATCGAAGCCATGGAGCGAGACCTCGACACTGTCTCGACCGAGGTTGAGGCAACTAGTAAAGTCCTAGACCAGCACCAGAAGACGCTTCGTATGGTAAACCAAAGGATGGAGGACCTCGAGAGGCGCCGCGAAGCTGAAGACAAGAGAATGAACCAGCTAAACCTCGATACAGAACGAACAAAACTCCAGAGTGAACAGCGCTTAGACGAGCTCGCCGCGAATGGTTACGAGGACAAAGTAGACATCACCGGCGTCGAGCTCGAGCGTGTGGAGAGTCGACTTCATCTTGTAAGGCAGGAGAAAAACGGCCTAGGCGCCGTCAACCAGCTCGCCCTGGAACACTACGACGAATACATGAATAACTACAAAAGCCAGAGCACAAGGATCAACGAGCTAGAAGTAGAGAAAGCAGGCATCCTCAAGTTCATTGAACAGGTGGAGAAGGACAAAACTAATCACTTCATGGCTGCTTTCAACGAGGTCTGCGAGAACTTTAGTAGCCTCTTCAGCCGTGTCACTGGCGGAGGCGACGGTAGGCTCGAGCTCCAGAAGTCGGAAGACCCATTCGGCGGTGGCGTTGACCTCTATCTGCAGTTCCCGGGCAAGCCCATGAGATTAGGAAGCGGCGCCTCAGGTGGCGAGAGGTCCGTTGCAGCCATTGCTTACTTATTAGCCATCCAAAGGTTCCTTAAGGCTCCCTTCTACCTCTTTGACGAGATAGACGCCCACCTCGACGACATCAACATTAGCAGACTCGCCGAGGTTCTCAAAGAAAATAGTAACGAGGCTCAGTTCCTCATGGTCAGCCTAAAGGATGTAATGGTCCACAAGGCTGACAGGATCTACGGCGTCTTTGCCCAAGGTGGTCGGAGCCGCGTGCTTGCCCTTCCGATGAGGGGACCACAGAAGGTGGAGGAGACGGCACCGTGATAGAGAGAAAAGAGAAACCGTATTACCTTCGCCAGCCATGGGATATTCTTTTCAAGGAAAATAAGTTGGAGAAAGTGAGCCCATGGGACATTAACATTGTCCAGCTTCTTACTAGCCTCCTAGAGGAAATGGAGAAAGTCGGCATCGATTACAGGATCGCGGGAACTGCAGTAAACAGCTCCGTCTACATTTACTTGAAGAAGGCTGAACTTCTACTAGCGATGGAAGAGCCCCCAGTGCCGCCTGAGGAACGCGGCGACGTCTATTTACCTCCCCCCGTACCTCTCCCCTTCAGGTTTGAGTTCACTACGACCTCGGTGCAAGACCTGATCAATGCGCTCGAACGTGCACTGCAGGAGGAGAGCAGCCGTGGTGCTATACCTAGGTTACCGACACTCCCAATCCCCATTCCAAATTTCCTAGACTTCGAGCAATACCTCCTTGAGATTGAGGCACGGAGCGACGAACTCCTCGAAAAGATGAAGGCAACGACAGACACAGGGGCTGAGCTAAGGCTCAGCGCGATGATCCAGGGAACAAACTGGCTCGACGCTGTCAGGCTTTTCATGATGCTCCTCTTCCTAGCCCAGAGAATGGATATAGACCTCGACCAAGATGAGGGAGAGAATGACGTCACAATTAAAGTGAAGGTGAAGAACCTCTAATGACTATTCAAGATAAAAGGCAAATCAAGCTCGCGGAACTGGAGGCGGCTCTCTATTCAGCGGGGTATCCTCTAAACATAGAGGAGCTCATGCAGGCACTCGGGAGCAGGTCGGAAAAGATGGTCCTCCGACATCTCGAGGAGCTAGCCAGCAAGCTTAGAGCGCGCAGCGGGGCTCTAGAGGTAAAAATATTACCAGGGAACAGAGCTGTGATGCAGTTAAAGCCCGAGTACGGGAAAATGGTGCGCCAGTTTACAAATAGGCCCCTCCTAACAGCCGGCCCCCTAAAGACCCTCGGCTACATCGCCTACAACCAACCCATAGAGCAGACGCAGGTCCTAGATTACCGCGGTGTCCATATCTACACGCAACTGAGGCTCCTCGAGGATATGGCTCTCATAGTTAGGGAGCGCACTGAAAAGGGAATAATAATAAAGACTACGCCCTTCTTCGCTGACTATTTCGACCTAAGTCATAACGCTGAGAAAAGCAGGATCCAGATAATTGACCTGTTCAGCAATTTACACCCCGAGCTCATGGCACGTGGCTAGCAGACTCGAGGAATCGGCTCCCCTATTGGCTTTCTCAGTATTCTAGTTCCTCCGACTAAGGTCTTCATGAGGACCATTCCGGGTCGTTCTGCCCTCACCTCGCCAATTATTGCGGCATCAGCCCCATACTTTGTGGCCTTGATAGCCTTTAACGTGGCCTCCGCCTTCTCCTGGGCGACGCAGATCACCGCCTTCCCCTCGCAGGTTACCTCGTAAGGGTCGAGACCGAGCATATCCGAGGCGGAGCGTACCGCTTTCTTCACTGGGACCTTGCCGTCTTCGAGCCAGATGCTTATTTTGGACTTCTCGGCGAACTCGTTTAGAGCGGAGGTTAGGCCACCTCGAGTTGCGTCTTTCATAGCGTGTACCCCACCAATGTCTAGAGCTGCTCTAATGGGCTCACCTAATGGGGAGACGTCTGAGACGAGCTCGGTTTCGAAGCTGAGTCCCTCGCGGACGCTCATGAGGGCAATTCCGTGGTCGCCCACAGTGCCTGTCACAATTACTTGGTCGCCAGGCTTGGCGAGGCTGTCGAGGATTCTCTGCTTGTGGAGCAGACCAACGCCAACGGTTGAGATAACGACGCCGTCGAGAGAGCCCGACGGCATCACCTTGAAGTCGCCGCTGATTATTGCGACACCCGCTTCCTCGGCTGCGGCGTTCATAGAAGCGATGAGCCTCTTTAGGTCGGCTATGAGGTAGCCTTCCTCTACGATTATAGCGTCTAGTATAGCGACCGGGTCCGCGCCCATTACCAAAGTATCGTTCACTGCGCCGCAGATGGCTAGCTTACCGAGGTCACCACCAGGGAAGAAGATGGGATCGACCGTGTGGCCATCTATCGTAAGAATAACCTCTTTCTCACCGACCCTGATGGATGCGCCATCGTCGAGGGCGTCGAGACCCACGCCGTCGAGGACCTGCTTATTCGTGAACCCCTTGAGGAAGAGCTCCCTGATGAGTGAGTCCATTGCTGTCCCCCCGGCACCGTGGGAGAGCTTGATGTTGTCGTCGCCAGCCAAACCCCGTCTCAGCTTATTGTCACACGATAAGAGATATATCTATCCAAAAGTGCGGTAAAAGCTAGACTCTTAGAAGCTAAAAACCATACCTTTTTTATACCCCGTCCTCTTCTACGGCTATAGCAACTCGTGCTCAACAAGGAGGAGCAAATCACGGTCTGGAATGATACACTCACCAAGCGTAAGGCGACGGGTGGTAAGAAGAAACCCTACCGGGCTCACCGCATCTTCGAAGTCGGTAGGCATCCCGTCGAGACGATCGAGGGCGAGCAGAAGCTTAAGAAGGTCAGAGGCCGCGCAGGCATCGAGAA
>CAZIKD010000046.1:0-10901 GCA_964539725.1 uncultured Candidatus Bathyarchaeia archaeon
CTACGCCAGAGTAAGCACGCACGAGAGGCTTAAGTCCCCCAAGTCCCCCGAGGCGGACGCCATAGTAGCTGGGCCTTTGGGTTTAGCGCTCTCTCTCGGGCTATCATACTTTGCCTTTATTAGTAGTTTCACGCGAGCGAATTATGTGATGTAGGACTCTCTTGTTTCTTTGGATCATGCATGCTATACCCTGGTTCGCGCACGCGATTATGCAGGCTCCTAAAAACCATAAAAAAAGGTTTTTTGGGGGACATCTCCAGGGGATGGTGAGTTCAACTCTCATCGCTCCAACCTACGCGCATGCAGTATAGAAAAATAACTTTATTGTTAATTGCACTGTACATATGTCTAGCGTAATCAGAGCTACACTGAGAATAGGTTATCACAAGCATCAAAACTGTAAACAACCTCTATTATTATCGGAAGTAAGAGGATTTCGTCATTGAAAAAACTAACAAACATGTGTCTATCTCCATAGATATGAACCCCAATTATTAACCTGAATCTAGATTCAGCAGAATAAACCGCACATATACTATTCAGCAATCTCATCTATGGTCTCAAATTTTTTATCGTCAAGGCGTATCTATTGTTGAATAACAATGTCGATTGGAGGACTAGTGTAATGGTAACCGAATCTAAGGCCGTGCCAGACGCCACCGTCGGCGTTTCGCCGGTCATCATCAGCCACTGGATCGATGGGCGTGCTACCAAGGTTCTGCTCGAGCAGACCGGTCCAGTGTATAATCCGGCGACGGGCACGGTTATCGCGCGTGTGCCCCGAGGTGGTGCCCTTGAGATCGAGGCGGCTGTGGCTGCTGCCCGTCGAGCGTTCCCGGCTTGGCGCGACATGCCTCTCATCGCCCGTAGCCAGATCTTCTTCGCCTACCGGGAGCTCGTCTGGAAGCACCGTGAAGAGATGGCTCGGCTCATCACGCGTGACCACGGGAAGACTTACCCGGACGCGCTTTCTGAGGTGGTGCGGGGCCTAGAGACAGTTGAGTTCGCCTGCGGTCTACCGGTCCATCTCGCTGGGATGAACACACCGAATGTCTCGACGAACGTAGACGCCCACACGCTTCGCCAGCCTCTTGGTGTGGCTGTTGGGATCACACCGTTCAACTTCCCGGTTATGGTTCCCATGTGGATCTACCCGATTGCTCTCGCGTGCGGTAATACGTTCATCTGGAAACCCTCGTCGCATACACCGGGCGCTACGCAGCTTCAGGCTGAGCTGTGGAAGGAGGCTGGGCTTCCGGATGGCGTTTTCAATGTAGTCTACGGTGGGCGTGAGGCTGTGGAGGCAATCCTCGACAACCCAGGCATCGACGCTATTCAATTCGTCGGCTCCACGGCCGTGGGCCGGATGGTTCATGAGCGTGGCATCAAGGCGGGCAAGAGAGTTGGGGCCTATACGGGTGCAAAGAACGCGATGCTCATCCTGCCAGACGCGGATATGGAGCTCGTGGCCGATTCATCGATCGCTGCTGGTTATGGCTCTGCAGGTGAGCGCTGCATGGCCCAGACGCTCGTCCTCGCTGTCGGCGACTCAGCCGACCGACTCCTACCGCTAATGAAGGAGCGTATCGCCCGCCTACGGATCGGACCAGGCATCGAGCCCGGAGTGGACATGGGCCCGATTTATTCTGCGGAGCATCGGGCGTCGATCATCAAGTGGATCGACCGCGGCGTCGCCGAAGGGGCGGAGCTGGTGATCGACGGTCGCCCGTTCCGCCACCCAACGAACCCTGACGGATTCTTCCTGGGCGTCACACTATTTGACCACGTCACACCGGAGATGAATATCTATCAAGAGGAGATCTTTGGACCAGTTCTGGGTATCGTGCGGGCTGCGACGTATGACGAGGCGCTCGCGCTGATCAACGGCCACAAGTATGGCAACGGGACAGCAATCTTCACAATGAACGGTGGCGCGGCTCGACGCTTCGAGCTTGAGGTGGATGTCCCGATGATCGGCGTCAATGTTCCGATCCCGGTGCCCGCCGGCTATCTTTCGTTCGGTGGCACGAAGGCGTCTGTGTTCGCTGATCTGCAGATGCGTGGCGAGGACTCGATCCGATTCTTCACGAAGCAGAAGGAGGTTACTGTTCGTTGGCCTAAGCCGGGTAAGCAGGGGCCGCTCAGCTTGGTCTTCCCCGGTAATAACTAGTGTACGCCTACTCTATTGGACACGCGCTATTTTCTCTCGTAAACGATTTTCCCATCGACTATCGTGGCGTCGACGAGTACGTCCTTGATCTCCTCCTTGGGGATGGTGAGGATATCTCTACTGAGTATGACGAAGTCGGCGAGCTTCCCCACCTCTATGCTGCCTAACACTTCTTCATCGAAGCTCTGATATGCGGAGTTGAGCGTATAGAGCCGTAGCGCCTCCATTACGCTAACTATCTGGCTCCTCCCGATGGGCTTGCCCGCCTTGGTCGTCCTGTTCACTAGGGAGTGTATGGCCATGAGGGGCGGGTAGGGTGCGCAGGGATGATCGCTGTGCGCCGCGACCATTATCCCCTCGTCGAGGAAGCTACGCGCCGCGAACATCCTCTCCAGCCTCTCCTCTCCGAAGGGGACGAGAAGCTTATCTCCATGGTAATAGGGGTAGGGGCCGAAGATAGTAGGTAGGATATCGAGTTTCTTTATCCTTTCAACGAGTTTCTCAGTTATCACTGTGCAGTGGATGTCCCTATTCCTCGGATCTTCACGAGGATATTTCTCCTGAAGCTTCTCCATGATGTCGAGATACATAGCGATGGCGTGATCGCCGTTGGCGTGACAGCTCAGGCGGTAGCCGGCGGCGTATGCGCTCTCAAGCGTCCTCTCAGCGATCTCCTTTGTGGTTGCCATTACTCCATAAAAGTCTGGTTTATCACAATAGGGTTCGCTTACCGCGGCGGTTCTGGCGGAGATTGCTCCATCGAAGAAAAACTTCAGCCCACAGAGTCTGAGCATATCGTCGCCAAACATCTGATGGATGCCTGTCCTGTTGAGTTCGGGGAAGAGATCGATTGTAGCGTCCATCCTCATCCTTATGGGAAGTTCTCCCCTCGTGTTGAGGTCGATTAGGGCTCTTATCTGGGGCTTGTCTACCAGGTCGTAGACGCAAGTGAGTCCGACTGAGGCGCAATCTATTAGGATCGACTTTGCGCCATTGATGCTCTGCTCCTCTGTGGGTTCCTGCGCCTCGTTAGGAATGAGGAGATCTATCGCCTTCTCGTGCGCACCTCCGGTGATCTCCCCCGATGTATCACGGTCGAACTTGCCACCGACGGGGTCGAGGGTCTCCTTCGAGACGCCTGCCAACTCATACGCCTTACTATTTAGTATTGAGAAGTGACCACCGATGGTTGAGACGCTTATCGGATGGTCCCTGCTTCCCGCGTCGAGTTCCCATCGGGTTGGGTGCCTCTTCTCGGCGAGCTTGGAGTCATCTTCCTGGTAGCCAAATATCCAGGCTCCTTTAGGCGTCTTCTCGGCCCTCTCAGCGAGCCTCTCCTGTATTTCCTTTATCGACCTGACCCCTGCCTCCTGGCTTAGATCAACGAATCGGATCCTCCCAGTTCCCTCAGCCGCCATGTGGCTGTGGGAGTCCATTAGTCCAGGGATAACCACTCGCCCCTTCAACTCAATGACCCTCGATGTGGGTCCGATGAGTGGTCTTACTTCATTGTCGTCCCCTACTGTAATTATCCTACCATATTTAACGGCAACTGCTTGCGCAGTCGACTCCCCCTCATCCATGGTTATGATCTTTCCACCGCGAAGAACTAGATCGGCAAACATCACTTGACCTGATTAAACTTCATCTGAAGGAGTATAAATCGTGGTCGCAGCCCCGGTTTTGGGAGGGGAAGCAATAAGTTCACCTCCCAGCCATCCTCTAGCTATGCACGAAAAGCTCGCAGCCAAAATTGAGGAGTTCAAGGCGATGGGCATCCAGTACACCTTCGATGGCTTCGCCGTCGCCGACCTCCTAACTCAACTCGACAACCTGGCCGAGATAAATTTCGTCGACTTCAAGGGTTCACGACTCTCTATATGGCTAGGTGAAATTACAGCAACACCTAAGGACATCGTCGCTACTATCCCGGCAGCCAGCCTTCTCAACGCTATGACCGCTGGCGCTGAAGATACTCCTCAAGGCTACAAGCTCTGGTTTGAGTGGATATTACCCAAGGATATTCACTATGAGAAGCAGATCTAAAACTGTGCAAGGTAACCGTGACGAACCCAATGTTTTTTATGGATTATAATTACCCCTTTATGGTGCAACAGGTGTCCGGTGACTATAAAACCTAGCCGAAACACTCAAGACACTCACAGCAATAAGATTCTAAACACAAATGAGGACCAGCGATGACCTTCCAACCCATCGACAGTAAAGTCGAAATTGCCGCTCTAGAGCGCGATATACAGAAGCTATGGAGGGATACCCATGCCTTCGAGAAGCGGCGAAGACTCAACGAGGGAAAGCCCAAGTGGAGCTTTATCGACGGCCCCATCACGGCTAATAACCCAATGGGCGTCCATCACGCTTGGGGGCGTACATACAAGGACCTCTGGCAGCGTTACTGGGCGATGCGCGGGCGAGACATCCGCTACCAGAACGGATTCGATTGCCAGGGTCTCTGGGTCGAAGTGGAAGTCGAGAAGGAGCTCGGCTTCGAAACTAAACGTGATATCGAGGCTTATGGCGTAGCTGAGTTTGTAAAAAAGTGTAAGCAGAGGGTCCTCAACTACTCCGCTCGGCAGACTGAGCAGAGCATACGCCTTGGGTACTGGTGCGATTGGAACGACCCTGAAGAGCTACGAAAACTAGCTAAAGCAATGGAGGAGCCGATGCAGCCGACCACATACATTGGCTCTCACGGCCCAATCCATGGAACAGCCGAGTGGATAGTGGGACAACTGGGAATGCCCCCTGTTGGCGGCAGCTACTACACACTCAGTGACGAGAACAATTACATGATATGGACCACCCTCAAGAGCTGTTACGACCGCGGCTGGGTATTCAGGGGCCAGGACTCGATGCCATGGTGTCCACGGTGTAGCACTGGCATCAGTCAGCACGAGATAGTTACAGAGGGCTACAAGGAGATAACACACACAACCGTATACGTCCGCTTCCCACTCAAAGACCGTGAGGGGAGCCTCCTCATCTGGACCACGACTCCCTGGACCCTGACAAGCAACGTCGCCGTCGCCGCCCATCCCGACCTCATATACATCAAGATTAAACACATAGACGAAGTCCTCTACCTTAGCAAGGGTACCCTAACCAGCGTCTTCATACAGAAAGAGAGTTACGAAATCTTGGAGGAGATCAAGGGAAAGGACTTAGAGGGTTGGAAGTACTCAGGACCATATGACGACTTCGAGGTACCACAGAAGCTGAACGTACCTGAAGCGCACCGCGTCATCATGTGGGACGCTGTAGGAGAGACTGAGGGCACCGGTCTAGTACATATCGCCCCCGGCGCTGGCAAGGAGGACTTCGAACTGGGCAAAATAAATAGGCTCCCGACCCCCGCACCCCTCGACGAGTACGGCGTGATAATTTCTGGATTCGGTTGGCTGTCGGGCTCACATGTCTACAACTCCTCAGAACCGATCTTCGACGACCTCCGGAAGCGTGGCTTTCTATTACGCACCCAGAAGATCACGCACCGCTATCCAACCTGTTGGCGCTGCGGCTCAGAACTTGTCTTCCGTCTAGTAAATGAGTGGTTCATAAAAATGGGCGAGAAACTCGATAAGCCCAAGGAAGAGGTTACTGATGAGGAGAAGACGCGGAACCTCCGATATCAGATAATGGACTCTGCGAGCTCTGTCCAATGGCTCCCTGAATTTGGTCTCAAACGCGAGCTTGATTGGCTTCAAAACATGGACGATTGGATGATAAGCAAGAAGCGTTACTGGGGCCTAGCGTTACCCATCTGGGAGTGTGGCTGCGGTTGGTTCACAGTCATAGGCGACAAGGACGAGCTTAAGACGAAGGCGATCTCAGGATGGGAGGAGTTCGAAGGGCGTAGCCCCCACCGCCCCTACGTCGACGCTGTCAAGATCAGATGCGAGAAATGCGGTGGCATCGTTAGTCGAATACCAGAGGTTGGGAACCCATGGCTCGACGCCGGAATAGTTGGGTTCAGCACCCTCCAATACAGAAGCAACCACAGCTACTGGGAAAAATGGTTCCCAGCCGACTTCATCACAGAGTCCTTCTCCGGCCAATTCCGAAACTGGTTCTATGCAATGCTCGCAGAGAGCACCATTCTTGAGCGAAAAACACCCTACAGAGTCTGCCTAGGCCACGGTAGCGTACTAGCCGAGGACGGAAGGGAGATGCATAAGAGCTGGGGGAACGCCATCTGGTTCGACGACGCTGCTGAAACCATGGGTGCGGATATAATACGATGGATAAACTGCGGGACAAGGCCTGAAAACGACGTCCACTTCGGCTATACAAAGGCGGATGAGGTGAAGAGGATGTACTTCATGACACTTTTCAACGTCTACAACTTCTTCACCATCTACGCCAACCTCGACAAATGGACGCCGGAGCAACAGCCGAAGAAGCTCTCGCAGCTCGACCGATGGATAATTTCACGGCTCAACACGCTTCTAGCGAGAATCACCGCTTCTCTGGAGAATTACGATGCCTATACGCCGACACAGGAGCTCGAAAACTTCGTCGACTCCCTCTCGAAGTGGTACGTCCGCAGAAGCAGACGTCGTTTCTGGAAGACTGAGACCGACGACGAGAAGAAAGCTGCCTATGCTACCCTCTACGAGTGTCTCAAAGAAGTGATCTTCCTCATGGCACCCTTTACACCTCATATATCCGAGGTCATGTACCAACGCCTTGTCAAACAGGCTGAACCCTCGGCCCCAGAGAGCGTCCACCATAACGACTGGCTAACTCCAGACGCATCGTCCATAGACGAGAATCTCATGGCCGAGATGGATCTCGCCATGAACGCAAGCAGCCTTGGGAGGGCTGCTAGGGCGAAGAGCCAAATTAAACTCCGCCAGCCCCTCAGGGAGGCGATTATTGTTGCAGGAAAAGACAAACTCGAGGTACTCCGCAAAATAGCACCACTCATCCGTGAAGAACTCAACGTCAAAGAGATCAAGGTCACTGAAGAGAGGGATATCCTCCAGAGCCACATCGCCAAACCAGTCCCTAGGGTACTCGGAAAGAAACACGGTAAAAAATACATAGCGGTGGCCGAGGCAATAAAGGCGATGACCCCCAAGCAGACCGAGGCCATCGCAGGAGGGAATTCAATAACACTTATAGTAAACAGCGAACGAGTCAAAATACTACCCGAGGAAGTCGAACTTGAGTCAAAACCAATTGATGGCTACTCCATAATGGAGGAAAACGGTCTTCTTATCGGCATCAACACATCGATAGATGAAGCTCTGAGCAGCGAGGGACTCGCACGTGATGTTGTACGCCGAATACAGTCGCTACGCAAGGAGGCAAACTTCGAAATCAACGACCACATAGAAACCTACTATCGCGGAGACCCTGAGATAATTGAGGTCTTCCAGGAGGAAGCCGACTACATAAAAGCGGAGACCCTCTCAGACCTGCTCTATGAGGGAGTACCCCCTGAATGTGCTAATACTGGAGATTACGAGATCGACGGCCTCCAACTGCTCCTCGGCCTCCGCAGAAAGTAGTCTTCTCGGCGTCACCTTTATCAACTCCCCCATTTGCTTAATCCGTGATTCAATATGCCCGGAAAGAAAAGTCTAAAGAAGATGGAGAAGACCCAGGACACCGAGGCTCCAAAGGAGGAAAAGAAGAAGGAAAAGGTAGTCGGCAGCGTCGACGCCATCCAAGCAAACAGCCCAGAACTCATGGACGCGATGAAGAAGATGAAGGTCATTACACCTCCAGCGATCGCAAGCCAGTTCAACCTAAAGGTCAGCGTCGCTAAAAAGATACTCGAGGAGCTGAACACGAAAGGCTCGATAAAACTCGTAGCACATACAAATAATGTGAGGGTTTATAGTCTCCCCTCGAAAACCGACTAAACAGTCACCACAATTATCCGAGACCCACTCTTCAGATTCTTGAAAATATTTAGATTTTCGGTGACACGTCCGACCTTATTAACGGGGCCGTAAGTCTTGGTCGCTTCCGGGTAAATGCAGAGACTCCCCAACCGGGGCCAGTAAGCGATCGTACCTGCATCAACCTGAGTGACAGATTTCTCTGTCCCCCTCTTCAACCCGAGTAAAATGGAAACGCAGCCGTGTGCCGAGACTGTACGCCCGTTTATAGGGAGTATCTTTAACAAGTCTCCCACAGTAAGGGGGGCTGTCAACCTGTTAAGCTCCCCAGGGGCTTCACCTACCTCGGCTACTTTTATCCTGATCGGTATCCGCGCTTGACTCTCACCCATGAACGAGCCCCACTGCATATTTCACTATCTCATCGGCGATGTTTATATTTGCAGCAAGATTAAGAGCCTGCCAGCCGGGAGAACCGTTCACCTCGAGAATGACTGGCCCGTCGGGCGATTCAATAATATCGACTCCTGAATAGTCAAGCCCCATAGCCCTTGTGGCCCTTAATCCAAGTTCAAGAATTTCATCAGACACCTTCTCTTCTACCATCCTCCCTCCTTGGGCGACGTTTGTCTTCCACTTCCCCTCTGCCCTATATTTGTATGCGGATCCTACAACCGCGTCACCTATAACGAAGACTCTAACATCTCTCCCTGGGTTAGGTACATACTTCTGGAGAATAAGGGGCTGGCCAAATCTATCGAGCATCTTATAGGCATTATATGAGAGATCTGGATCGCTAAACCTGAGACTCCCCTTTCCCATGCTGCTAAGAATGGGTTTGTAGATAAAATCACCGTACTGCTCAGAGACGCGGTACGCGTCCGCCAAGCTCTCTGTTGTGTAGGTTATTGGGATGGGTAATCCCGCGGCCTCGAGAGTGTATTGTGTAGCGTACTTATCCCTAGCTCTCCTAAATGCGTAGCAGGGATTTACTACTCTAATGCCAGAGATCTCCATATGTTCAATCATACTGATCCTTCTCGTCAACTGCTCGCATGAGCCAGGACCGAAGCTTCGGAGAAGGCATACATCGAAGTCACTAACCTCGACTTCCTTCAACCAAAACCTCGATCCACCTTGCGATACTTCACTTGACACTTCAGCGATCTGGCCGTCTATGACCTCATGTCCTTGCCCCCTTGAGGCCTCAACAAGTTCCTCACTGTTCCGGCTCGCAACATTGCCATGAAGGATCAGGACTTTCATTACGCCCGCAATACTCAGCGCGACACCCAGTAAATAAGCACACCCGATGACCCATGAACTAACAAAGCAATATAACAAAGGACTTCACTCACCTACCCATGACTAAGAAGATACTCTACGTGCAGACAAGTGGAGTTGATACGCCTGAAAGGCTCTACGCCCCATTCATCTTAGGGGCTACAGCCGCTGCAATGGGGATAGAAGCTACAATATACTTCGTCATAAAGGGAATAACCGTTGTCAAGAGAGGAGAGGCCGAGAAGATCAAGATAGGAGGTTTCCCGACACTCAAAGATGTAATGGATCAGGCCATCAAAGCAGGAGTAAAAATGATGGTCTGTGAACAGAGCTGTATGCTCTTTAACCTGCCCCGCGGGAGTTTCGTTGATGACGCTGGAATTGTGGGCGCAGCGACACTTAACGACCTCATACTCGAGTCGGACGCTGTCCTGAGCTTCTAGATAAAAAGGTCTAAACTTCTGGGTCTGACAAGCTCGGTTGCCTTGGAATCGTCTGACTTCTCGTATTTGTAGCCCCTGATGACCGCCGCGGGGATGCCCTCATCTGCTTGACCGATAACGAGCTCCGCAGCTGCGGCGAGCTCATCAGCGACAGCGGTTCTCTTGACCTGTAACTCGTATCCGAAAAGGTCTTTTTCCCCCCTCCTATCTCTGATGACCATTAAACCTGATGAGCCCACCGCAACATTAACCTCGCCATCCCTGTGAGCTCGTCCATGAGTATCACAGATAATAACGGCAACATCTAATCCACTCAACTCTCTAAACCTATCCCTAATCGTCTTCGCAGACCTGTCAGGGTCCTTCGGCAGAGGAGCAACGACTTCATCGTTTGACACATTCGATTTGTCGACGCCTGAATTAGCGCAGACAAAACCCTGCCGCGTCTCAGTCACGAGCACACCGGGACCCATCCTCCTAATGGCGCGGGCCTCACGTAAGATCACCTCAACTAACCTTGGATCCTTCCCAGTGTAGGCGCCGAAGTTAAAGGCGGGAGCTGAGGGCTCGACGTTCCGAAGATCGACTAGATTTCCCTCGGCCTTCGACACTATTACGTGAGATAGCACTATTATGTCTCCGCTACGAAGAGGCACCCCCCATTTCGCCATTGAGTCATGAATTAATTGAGCTAGATCGTCCTCTTTTTTCACCATTGGTATTCCTTGAACTGCGATAATCTGGACCTTCATGGTTATATGAGAAAGATGCGTATAAACGTATAAAGCCGATGCGACGCTCCATAATATTTTTAAGACAGCTTTATTCGTTTCGCGCGCGCCGAAGCTGTATTCACAGGCCTTATGGGGGGAATCCTCGGAGTACTCGTTGGCTATACTCTTAGCGGTGTGTTGGAGCAGCGGTTGGGATAAACCCAGCCCCCTCGTTAACAAATGGAATTCTGGTGACTGGATTCGCTATTTTGACCTCCACACTTTCGGGTATATATCCCGCATGGAGAGCTGCAAATCTCAACCTAGTCGAGGCTCTTAGGTCCGAGTAGTTGGTGCGGCCGCCGGGATTCGGACCCGGGTCACCAGCTTTCCCCGAAAAGGGTCGTGGGGGGCTGGCGTCTTA
>CAZIKD010000047.1:0-10851 GCA_964539725.1 uncultured Candidatus Bathyarchaeia archaeon
GTCGGATATTCGGTTAAATAGTGTAAATTATAACATGTCAGATTTGAAAATATAATCTACATATTTTCACACTAGGTAAAAACGTTATATAATCTAAATCTCAACAGGCGCGCAACTAAATCCTACATCGCATGATTCTCTCGCGTGAAACTACTAATAAAGGCGAGTATACTAACCCGAGCCAGCGGGGGACTTGTGGGACGCATGCCTCTCACCTCAATGAGTTCAGAGGGGTGACAGTCGAATCTGGGTCTCATGAGTTTACTGGGGGACGATCAGGGGGACTGGGGGACACCTGTGTCTCACCAAAATTACCGATTCGGATTGAAACATACTCTCCGAGCCACTTACCTTTAATCACTTCTGGTGAAAAACAATACACGGATACAACGATGATTAAACGAGCGCGCGTTCGAGAAGTTCATTGGTGAAAATTGGCTCATGGATAAATAAGGTTTGAAGGTGTGAGTGAAAATATTCGCGCATGATAGCTGAGGGATCATGGATCGATATTGGTTGTCAACGAGAAGTCTTTGTACTGGTATCTTCTTACGGGCTTATTATAGTCATCAGCTACCGCCATCCTCTCGGTGCAATTTTTGGTGGTTCCAGCCTTTATTTCCTCAGCGGCTCTCAATAGATCATTCATGACTGCCTTATCGACTAGTGGCTGATGGTGTGCCGGAAGTAACTTATGGTATTCAGGCATGAGGCTCAAAAGCTTTCGGCAACTCATTATGAAGTCATCATGGTTTCCCCCTGGAAGATAGGTGCTTATCCCACCAGTGTAGAAATGGTCTCCCGTCCAGAGATAGCGGCCCCCTTTGTCTAACAGGCATACGTGGTTACTACTGTGTCCGGGGGTATGGATGACTTCCATAGTCCACCCTCCGAGATCCACCACGTCACCATCACTTAACCACCAGGTTACCTTGAATGGTGGGCAAAAGTAGGTCTCGGGATCGAATCCTGCTGGTAGCTCCTTGATGACGTTCTCTCCCTCAATTATCTCGTGCATCTTTGCCTTCCCATAGCCTTTACAAGATCTTTCCCAGCTCATTGCATCATCGTAGGCCGCAATCTCATTGAAGTACTTACAGCCGCCGATGTGGTCGTTATGTGTGTGGGTCAGCAGGAGGAAGCATGGTTTGTCAGTGAGTCTCCTGATGACCTCATCTATGCGTCCGATGCCTGAGCCACCATCGATTAACACCGCCCTATTCTCCCCAATTACTAAGTACATAACGGGTTCATCAAAGATACCGTCCTCATAGATCACATAGAGCCAGTCGTGGATCTCATAGACCTGAAACCAGGGTTGACCAATCTTGATGTTCTTAAGAGTTGAATAGATTCCATGGGGGTGGGCTTCCCACCACTTCTTATGTTGATTCGATGCGCTGTTGGGCATGACCTGATTTATGTAATCCTTTGGTTATTACAGTATTCACTTCATTCCTTTAATAAACCGCGTTGAAGGTGCGCGTGAATGAAAGATCATTACCAAGCCTTTTTCAGAAGCCTCAAGGCGTTACCGCCGATCACCTTGGAGACTTCGGCGTCGGAGTAGCCGTGCTTGACCATCCATCTGGCGACGTTCTGGATGCTGTCCGTGGGGTTCTCCATTCCACGGACGTAGCGTAGCCTCTTGAGTCCCTCGACGTCCATGTCTATGCCGAGGTGCTGGGGCTTGGAGGTCTTCCTGTCTGGGCGCTGATAGTGGCCGAGCCCCCGTTTAGTACTGGATTCGAGACTCCAGAGGTAGTTGCCGACGTGGTCGTAGTAGCCTGTGTCTGGGCCGCATCCGACGTAATTGATTCCAGCTATGTCTATTATGTGCTCGATGTGCTCCATGTAGGAGTCGATGCCGTGGACGGGGTTTTTCGCTGTGACGGTGAGGTTGGGGGCAGCCTCGACGCCGATGACGCCTTCTTTCTCAGCTAGGGATTTGATAACCTCGTCGGGGAACATGCGGGTCGTCGGTGTTAGGGTCTGGGAGCCACTGTGGCTGATCGTCACAGGTTTCTTGCTGAGGTTGATCGTGTCGAGGGCGGTCTGGGGGCTTACGTGGGCGGTGTCAATTAGGATTCCGAGCTTGTTCATTCGGACGAGGCAGTCGTAGCCAAAGTCTGTTAGTCCCCCATCGCGGAGCTCCTTGAGTCCCGAGCCAAGCATGTTCGACTCGCTGTAGTTGACCCCCATGCAACGGACTCCGAGGCCGTAGAGGACGTCAAGGCGGTCGACTTCGTTTTCGATGCAGCTACATGACTCGATGCTTGCTACCCAGGCGAGGTGCCCCGTCTCGTGAGCGTATAGTATGTCTGCGACCGACTTGGCGTGGACGATGAAGTCCTGTTTTGCGATGTCGCAGAGTTTCATACCAATGTCGTGGATCGTGCTCATCCAGTCCCAGCCGTGCTTTGTATTCACGAAGTTGCTACCGTTCATCATGTTGTCTAGGATGCAATCGAGCCCAGACTTGGCGAGGCTCTCGTATGCTAGGAACTCGCGCCCCTCGCGGCTGTACTCTTCGCGTTCTACGATGTTTTCGGGTCTCTTGCTCGGGTGGTCGTGTAGGCTGATTACGATGCTCTTCTCCATGATGGACTCGAAGCGCTCCTCCTCTTTCTTGGTGAGGGGGACCCAATCGGTCATCTCGGGGGGCATCTCATCCCTGAGCCTGAACTCCTTGTAGTCGATGCCTGGTTCGAGGAACTGGAAAGCCTTGTATCCACTATATCTCTTGTTTCTACCCATCTACATCAGTTAAACCTCAGCTCCCTAGGCTTTAGGTTCTTTTCCCCGCAATGGTTTATAGACGCTGGGAGGACGGTTGAATTGATCGCCGTGGTCGATTTCACGGAGCACGCTTACCGGAGGGTATTGAGTGCTCTCGAAGGCATCAGCGAGGAGTAGCTTCTAAGGGGCCGGTCCCCGAGATGAACATAACCGGTAAGATTCTCCGCCACTTGGCTAGGATCAGCCTAGTACTCCTCTCCTAGGTCGCGCGCGCATAGCAGGATGAAACAGAATAAGACGCAACTATTTTACGGCTCAACCAACAGCGAGAATACTATGCTCAACTCCAAGGCAATCAAGCAACTAATAGAGTCGCAGCAGCTTATCTCCGGCTACATCGATCTAGAGAAGCAGCTTCAGCCCGCGGGTTTCGACCTTAGCCTGAAGGAGGTCCACGCCTACTGGGGGGCGGGGGCGATAGACTTCGACAATAAAGAGAGGAAACTTGCGGCTAGGAGACAGCTTGAACCCAGTCCCGACGGATGGTACAACCTACCACAGGGGTGCTACATGATAGTATACAATGAGGCCGTGAAGATGCCACTGAACATCGTCGCCCTCGCTAGAAGCAGGAGCACCGTCCTCCGTAACGCCGCGGCGGTGGAGACCGCTGTCTGGGACCCCGGCTACCAAGGGAGGAGCAGCAGCCTCCTAGTCGTCCACAACCCTCACGGCATCAAGCTGAAGAAGGATGCACGTGTAGCCCAGCTCGTCTTCTATTCAACGGACGAGGTAGAGAAGGGGTATAGCGGCGTCTACCAGAATGAGAGGATTAAGTGATTAGGGTTTACCGCCAAGATACTCGAACCACGCCAAGCGGGCCGCGACGCTCCTCCATGGTCGCCAAGCTTCCCCAATCGTTTCCCACTCTTCACTGGATGGAGGCCTCTTTAGTCCCTTGATTCTTGTCACTGCTTTGATGAGGGCGAGGTCGCTGTGTGGCCAGATGTCGGGGCGACGAAGGGCCATTAGCAGGTAGATGTCGGCGCTCCATCGCCCTATGCCCTTCAGCGCCATAAGCTTAGCACGCGCCTCCTCGTCGGGGAGTCCTTCAAGCTCCTCAAGGTCGAATGAGCCGTCGATTATACCGCTCGCCAGTAGGCGCCCGTAGCGGGTTTTTTGGCGGCTGAATCCTATGGTTTTCAACTCCTCGTCATTCAGTTTCAGTAAGTTGGTTGGGGTTATCTCACCCGTCGCCTTCTCAAGGCGGTTGTAGGCTGCCCGTGCAGATGAAAGTGAGACTTGCTGTTCAAGAATTATTAGGATAAGTGTGGCAAAGCCGGGTGGCCTAAACCACATAGGCGGAGCACCGTATCGTCGCAAAATAGAGGCGAAATCCAGGTCTCGACCGGCAAGTATTCCTACTGCTTTTAGGAGGCTCCCCTCATCAAGTACATCCACGGGCACAGAAGCTGACCTCAGCGTAAAAGCGCTAGACCCCATGATATTCTTAGTGATTTATTTTCAATCTCTGAAGCGCTTAATCGGGTTTACATCTTCTTGATTGGCGTCTCCCCGTGATCCCCTAAATCGTTTATACGCAAACACCCAACACATAGCCGATTCATATGATGGGTAAGATTCTCCTTATTGGCTCCGCGGGCAGTGTCGCCCACGACATGATGTATCAGATAGCCAGCATGACTGATAAAATAAAGGTAGTCGGCGCAGACTACAACGAGGTGAAGGGTAGGTATGAGGTGGATGAGTGTCTGCACGTCGCCCACAACTTTGGCCTCTACCCCGAATTCAGCTTTCAGAAGATCGACCTCTTCGACGTCGACGGGACCGCCGATATACTCAGTAAGGAGCGGCCCACCGTCGTCTGCAGCCTCGCCAGCCTTGGCGCTTGGTGGGTTACGCGTCTCCTCCCCAATGAGGTCTATAAGAAGATTAGCCCCATCGGACCCTGGATACCCTTCCACTTCACCCTCACCCGCAATCTGATGCAAGCAGTGAAGAAGAGCGGGATTGAGACCAAGGTCGTTAACGGCGCTTACCCGGACCTCACCAACGTTATCCTCGGCAAGCTTAACCTTCCCCCCGTCTGTGGCGGGGGGAATATGGACCTCGGCGCAAGTAGGCTCCGAAAGATCGTTGCTTCGGAGCAAAAGGTACCCGTCAGGGATGTTCAGGTCCTCGCTGTGGGCCACCACGGCACCTTCTACACGGCTAAGATGGACGGTCCTAGCTGGTACAAGATCATCGTCGCTGGTGAGGATGTAAGCGCCAAGTACAACGTCAAGACAATCGCTAAGCTCTACGATATGTATGGTTATGCTAACATGCCCAGCTTCCCGGGTCCACTCGTCGACCAGATGAAGACCGCGAGCAGTTTCCTTAAGATAACCCTAGCCATCTACTACGACACGCGGGAACTCATTCAGTGCCTCCCCGGACCTAACGGGCTCCCCGGCGGGTACCCCTGCATCCTGGGTGCATCCGGGGCCAATGTGACCCTCCCCGGTATCACCCTCAAGGACGCGGTCAAGTTGAATGAGGACGGCGCTAAGATTGATGGCATTGAGAGAGTTAAGTCAGACGGCACCGTTGTCTTCGTCGAGGAGAACGTCAAACTTATGCGGGAGATCGTTGGCTACGACTGCCCCGAGATCAAGCCGGCTGAACACGAGGAACGAGCCAAGGAACTTGACGCGAAGCTGAAGAAGCTTTACGAGAAACATAACGTCGACAAGGCATAACAAATTGTATTCTCCTACTCTCGCGCGTGATTATGCGTCATCTTATATTTGCGCGCGCGACCCGACCCAACCAAGACAAAACGGCGGCAAAACGCAACACCTGCGTCACAACGGATATAAATGAACCAACCCAAAGCCTAGCCAAAAGGTGAAAACCGTGACACAGGGCAGCCTATTCCGATCACGCCTAACTAAGGAGTTCGACAATAAGACCGCCCGATTCCACACAAGTGTAAACGAGGACCTGCGCATCTTCGAGGATGACATCAACTGTACGATAGCCCACGATATTATGCTCTTCGAACAGGGCATCATTCCGGACAAGGAACTCAAGATGATCCTAACCGCACTCGAGGATATACGTCAGAAGTGGCGTAACGGCGAAGTCATAATCGGCGCCGAGTACGAGGACGTCCACGAGTACATCGAGACAACTATCATTAAGCAGATCGGCATCGAGGCTGGGGGCATGATCCACACCGGCCGGAGCCGAAACGACCAGGTCGTGACCGACATCAAACTCAAGCTACGCGAGGACATTCTCAACATCTCCGAGGCTATCCTTAACCTCATCGACGCCCTCCAGAGACGCGCCACTGAACATATCGAGACAATCATGATCGCCTATACCCACGGACAGCATGGTCAGATAGGAACCATGGGCGCATACCTCAGCGCCTACGCGGACATCCTCCTACGCGACCAACAGCGCCTCACAGAACTCTATACAAGGATCAATACTAATCCCCTCGGCTCCGGACCAGTGGGCGGTACCAGTATTAACATCGACCGCGAGCGCACAACCGAGCTCCTCGGCTTCGATGGAATCCAGGAGAACTCTATCGACGCCACCAGCAGCAGGGACTGGGCCATGGAGACCGCATCAGTCTGCGCAATAATCATGGGCGACTTGAGCAGAATAGCCGCCGACATCCTTGAGTGGAGCACCATCGAATTTGGCTACATTGAATTAGCCGATGAATATACATCCAGCAGCAGCATCATGCCCCAGAAGAAGAACCCTAGCACAATTGAGTTACTCAGAGGAAAAACTGGCGAGGCATTCGGTGCCCTCGTCGAACTACTCACCATGGAGAAAGGCGTCCCAACCGGCTACTACCAGGACCTCCAGGAGACTAAATTAACCCTCTGGCGCACCGTTGAGAACACACGGATCTGCTTGGAGATCATGACAGGGGCCATAGCCACGATGAAGGTCAAGCCGGAGAAGCTCTACAGGCAGGTCCCCGGCAACTTCGCCATGGCCGTTGAGCTCGCCGAGACCCTCTCAAACGAGGTCGACTTAAGCTTTCGCGAATCCTACAAAATAGCCGCCGACCTCGTCAACCTCTCCATCAGCCGCGGAACCGTCCTCGACAAGCTCAAGCCAGAGGACGTCGAAGCAAGCGCCACTAAGCTTTACAAGAAGAAGGTCAAAGTCACCCAAAGACTCATAGACAAAGCCACAGACCCAAAGCAGAGTCTGCAGCGCCGCCGTAGCCTAGGCAGCCCCCGTCCCGAGGAGGTGAATAGGATGCTAGAAGAGCACAGCGCAGCGGCGAAGAAGCAGAGAGATAGCCTAGCAAAGACGCGGAGCACCGTCGAGTCAGCGCTCAAGACACTTCATGAGACGGCCAAGCGGCTCTCAAAATAACCCCAAACCCCTTTAAACATGCTATTGACCCATTACTAGATTCGATTGAACAATCGCGACGTCTTCATCCTCGGTGCTATAATACTCGCCGGGGCAATAGCTGTCGAACTATACAGTAATTTTACCAACTCCCTAATCGACTACACACCAGGTAGCTACACATCACTAATAATTGTCGCTCCCCAGCAATTCGACTACTATAAGGACGGCACCCTACTAGGAACATATACATACACCCTCAACACCCAAAACAACGTTTCCTCTACCCTCTATACACTAGAGACATCCGTCCATTTAACCTATCAAGGCAAACCGCTAAGAGTCGACACGGCCCACCAATTCCTCGATGAAGTATCCCATGTGAACTATACAGTCGACGTCAACATAAACGGGGTTAAAACGAATCTTGAGTGCATCTTCCTTGGGACAAAAGCCTTGATCAAAACCTCCTCGCAGGGGAAGAACCAGACGACGACTGTAACGCTCCCCGCAAACACGGTACTCATTGATAACAACAACCCCGCCCACTGGGAGCTACTTATGAAGAGCTTCAACGCAGAGGCGGGTAAGAAGTACAGCATAAATGCCCTCGTCCCCCAAGGCGCAATCGTCCAAAAGAACGAGTTCAGCACAGCCACGAGCCACCAATTCGTAAACATCGACTCAAAAAGCTACGAGTGTGTCGTCGCGAGGGAACCCAACTACCAGATAACCCTCTACTTCTACAACGGAGACCTCATTCAGTACAAGAACGACATCGACGGGATCATAATCGTTAAGAAGATGCCCTAACGGCGCCTTAATCAAACGATATCCTAAACCAACTTCATCGCTATAGCAAGGCCACCATAGAGCACAACATCCGCCCCAAGAGGAGTCATCATTATCTCCGGCCTCCTGTTGATAAGATGCCTATCTATGCCGTTCTTTATCGGCCCGACCACCATCTCAGGGTTATTCAGGGCCACCGAGCCACCGACGGTTATTAACTCCGGGTCGAAAGCGTTAACGATATTAGCAAAGCCAACGGCGTTCGCCTTTCCCACCTCCTCGACGACAAATACCGCATCCCTATTCCTCTTCTTCGCCGCCGCGAAGATCATCTCCGAAGTCAGCTTCCCCAGGTCCCCTCCTACCATCTTCAAAAGGAGCCCTTCCCCAAGATCCCTGTTCCTGAGAAGAATCCTCGCAAAGTTGGGTATGTTAGCCCCGCTGCAGTATGCTTCCCAGTGACCGCGGCACCCGCAGCCGCACACGAGTTCTGAGTCGGGGTCGAGGGTGAGATGACCGATCTCGGGGGCGTTTCCATCCTTCCCCTTCAGCGGATTCCCATCCACAATAGCTCCCCCGCCCAACCCCGTGCTGAGTGTGACGTAGAACAGGTTATCCAGTCCCCTCCCCGCCCCATAGAGGTGCTCACCGATTACGGCGGCGTTGCAGTCGTTCATGATCCGCACAGGGACGCCAAACTCGCCCTCCAGGGGGGAAACAATGGGTATATGTTTAAAGGCGAAGTTGGGAGTCTCACCAATCGCCCCCTGTTTAATATCAAGGGGACCGATGGAGCCAACTCCGATCGCGGCAGGTTCCGCGCCGAGGCTCCTAATCATTCTAGCTATCTGCCTCGGCACACCCTCTGGGCCGTTCAACCTGTCGGTCGCCTCAGAGCACTTAACTATTATCCTCCTCTCGTCGCCTAACGCCACCCTGATATTAGTAGCGCCAATGTCCACAGCTATGTAGGACAACTCATGCAAAATATCTTCTGAGAGATTAAAAGAGATTACTTCGCGACGATAGTTGTGAGGAGCTTGCCGATACCCGGGACCTCGGCCTCTATGACGTCGCCTGCCTTGAGGAAGTTATTGGGCTTCGTCTTCCCGTCAACCACTGGGCTAGTGTCCAATGCGGTCCCCGAGCATGTTCCACCGCAAATGATGTCACCGGGGTAGAGGTACATGTCCCTGCTGATCCAGGCGATCCACCATGGGTACTTCCTGATCATGCTCTCCATGGAGCCGTTTTGCCGGACCTTACCGTTGACGGTCTGCTTGAGCTTGAGCTTGTAGACGTCACCGATCTCGTCTTTGGTCACTATACAAGGACCCATGGGGGCGCAGCAGTCAAAGTTCTTCGCGAAGAAGAAGCCATCGGGGCCACCCATCCTACCACCGTCGCGGATGCTGAGATCATTGACGATTGTGAAACCATAGATGTAGCCCTCACCGTCCTCCTCCTTAATGTCCTTCCCCTTCTTTCCTATCACGGCGCCGATCTCTACCTCGTAGTCTAGGCGTTGCGTCCTTGCAGGGTACGGGGTGCACCCGTCGGGGTCAGCGACGTTGCGGGCCTGCTTCCAGAAACCCCATGCATTGTATGTTCCCTCCTTGACCTGCTTCATAATCTCCTCAACCGAGGTTGGTCGCCCGAACATCTTGTTGACGTCGGCGCTATGGTCGTAGAAGTTCGCTCCTGCCATTGCGATCCTTGTCGCTGCGCTCGGCAGAGGAGCGTAGAGCCTGACGTCGCAGTCCTTGAAGACTAAATGCTCCCCGTTCGCCACGTCCTTCACCTTCTTAGCGTAGGCGACGGCCTTCACGGCAGCCTTTAGCCCCACATCACCCTCCTCTATGAAGGCGAGTAAGCATGATGGGACCTCCACGTCTGCCTTAGCGCAAGCCCTTGGCTCACCTTTGCTCTCTAGGAGAGCCGCGTAGGAGTGATTGAGATCGATGATTGAGCCGTCATCAAGCCAAGCACCGAGCCTCTTATGTGGACCGTAAACAACGAGTTTCATAAAGGGTCGCTGAATACTCGGCTGCTCCTACGATTTAAGCCTGAGCAGGGAGGCGCCCATGCGTCTCCCTGCCTATCGGACATACGTCGAGACAACGCGTACACTCTATAAAGCTCCTAGCCGTGTGCCACGTTATGAACTTCTCAGTCAGAGTCCTCACATCCGGGTATACGTCAGTCAACTCTGGACCCTTGAGAGCATAGACCATGCGCCTCTTAATCGCGATCTCCCTCGGTTTCAGGGCTTTGATCGGGCAGGCCCGGATGCAGCGCTTGCAGTCGTTGCAGAGGTAACCCGAAAACGGGTTGTCGGGCTCGATCTCCGCCGATGTCAGCACCACACCGAGCCTGATCTTCGGTCCATAATATATAGTTATGAGAACCGTGTTCTTACCCTGCATACCCAGCCCGCGCGCGTATATCCTTTTTACCGTATTTACTACAATCATCCCCGTTTTTACATCGTTTAGAGCGTCCAGAACGGTTATATCCTCCGGAAGGGGAGGTTAACGGATTCATCAAGGGAGAAGACCACATTGATGGAGATTAGGTTCCACGGTAGGGGCGGCCAGGGTGCCGTCACCGGAGTAAGACTCCTCTCGACAGCGCTGTACTATGAGGGTAAGTATACATTGGGCATTCCCATGTACGGCACTGAGAGGCGCGGAGCGCCGGTCCAATCATTCCTCAGGATCAGCGATGACAGGATCTACGAACGCGATCTCGTCCACGAGCCGGACATGGTCGTTGTCCTCGACCCCCTCCTCGCGAAGACGGTCCCCGTGACGCAGGGACTCAAGAAGGGCGGTCTCGTCCTTGTCAACCACCCCCGCGGTGGTCGCGAGACTGGGATAGGTGGACCTTTTAAGGTCGCCACTGTTGATGCGACGAAGGTTGCCA
>CAZIKD010000048.1:0-3224 GCA_964539725.1 uncultured Candidatus Bathyarchaeia archaeon
TTTACGATGATCGTAATCACTGTCAGGGGTCTTGATCGGTGTGACTGAAAGTATACCGTCTCTTATGAGATAGACTCTGAGACCCGCGTACGAAATACGGTTATCGTCGAGCAATTTTGTAGCCTTCACCTCGCTCCCGGGGGGCACGTAGAGGAAAAACTTCTTCTCACGCTCACCCCTTCCCGTCCTCTCGGACAGCAGTCTCCACCTGCTTACAGAAGAGAAGCAAATCTCTTTAGCCAGAGCGACGTCGGCTACCTCCTGCACCCTACCGTCTGGCTTTGTAATTACAATGCTGGGGTAGACGACAGCATCCTCCGTGTCCAGACCCCTCCGCTTAACCTCATCGTTAACGATGGTTGCGTAGCCTTCCCCCCAGTCCTCCTGGTCCACGAAGGGAAACCTCGTCGCAGCAATTATCCGGATTACACGATTTCTCAGGGTCTCCTCATCAACCATGAATCATACAGCTCCATGATGAGGGGCGGAGTCTAGCTTTTTGAAGTTTCACGCGCACGCGACAACTAGTTGGACATCCTAGGGAACTGGATCTTTTTCGTATCTGCCCCGCAGGTTGGGCAGGACGATTTATCGATTGTGTAGAGGGTCTGACAGTAAGGGCACTCGATTCTCACCATTTCATTGAAGTGTTTATCGATAACATCTATCTGTTTCTTCTTTATCTCCTGCATGCTTCTATCCTTGGCCATGCCTCTCGTAAACCAGAGAACGACGACGACTATCACGGCGAAAATCCCGAAGAATACACCGACTATCTGAAAAGCTATTTCGCCAGACATCCCTGTTCACAACACATTTGACTCTAGTGAGTTGCCCTAAGAGGTATCGATATTACGGCGATTTGGTAAAATAATGTTTGTGAACAGATGATATGGATCAATCATTACTACATTCGCGCGTACGCGTGTATGCATCATTGATCGCTCAGAAACTCTATACCATCGCCCGCTAATAGGAGACCATGAAGCTCGAATACTCGAATCCATTCACTACACCAGGCGTGTGGCTGAAGGGAAACCTCCACACCCACACAACAATATCCGATGGTGTAAGAACCCCTCAAGAGGCAGTGGATCACTACAGCCAATGCGGTTATGACTTTCTCAGCATAACTGACCATGGAGCCCTTGTGGACCCGACATCACTGGACAGCCATGGGATGTTCCTGATACCCGGACAAGAGATAAGCGTCGGGAATAGTCATGCGGGAACAACTTACCACATAGTAGCCGCTAACATTCTAGAAACCCTCCCAATACCAGACTTTGACGATACGCAGGACCCCCAAAAAGTTATAGATCTAATTACTGAGCAGGGAGGCTTTGCTATTTTGGCTCACCCATATTGGTCTGGATTACACACCCAAGATCTGCTTCGACTCAAGGGATACATCGGAATCGAAATCTACAACACTAGCTGCGACGTTTACAGGGGAACCGGCTACTCCGGCTCACACATCGACGCACTGCTAGCAGCTGGGAGGCGTCCCCTGATATTCGCAACGGATGACCATCACGGTGAACCCGAACCAATGAAGCCCAGCGACGCATGTGGGGCTTGGATCATGGTAAAGGCTAGGGATAAGACGCTAAAATCAATAGTGGAAGCCATCAAGAAAGGATTATTCTACTCCAGTAACGGTCCAACTCTAAAAAAAATTGAGGTAGGACCTGAGGGAATCCACGTGGAGACCGGTCCTGTGAGACATATCACATTCATATCAACTCCGAGCCTAGGTTCGAGATTCACCGCCGATGGCGTCCTCATAACCGAGTACATCTACCCTGGTCGTCGAGGGGAGACCTATGTTAGGGTCGAGGTCACCGATGAGGAGGGGAGAGTCGCGTGGTCAAACGCTATTCACGTAATATCAACGAGTTGAGACTCGCTCGCGCCACCAATAAATAAGAATTTTAACCACAATATGACCACGCGGGTGTGTGAAATCCTCAGTTGATTCGAATCCTCTATATATCAGTGGTTTTTATTTGACATGAACTTTCTTGAAGTGCTCAGAGGTGAAGGCCCTTGCAGATGGGGTCCGGGTTGAGGTCTTTCTGCAGTGTAAATCCAAGTCTTATCGTGTAGTTTCGTCTGGCAGGGGAGAGATATTTGCCGGTGAATTAGGCGATAATTCAGGGAACATCAAATTCATCGCTTTCAGCAGTACCATAATTAACTGTAAGGAACTCGACGACTCAATCGCGGTCGGCGACATCGTGTATGTGTACGGGTTGAAGAACACGCATGAGGGTTCCCCTCAGATCGTTGTCTCTAGTAGGGACGGGAGTGTGATGCGTGCAGCGAAACCAGGGGAATACGATCTATCAAATTTTGTGCCGCAGTCAAATCAGGATATTGACAAGATGTGGGGGTATGTCTCGGGCCTGCTTGACACGGTTCAGGACCCCTTCTTGAAGACCCTAGTATCATCATTCAGAGAAGACGCGGATTTCGTGAAAAAATTCAAGTCTTATTACGGTGCGAGGCTATGGCACCACTCCTGTGTTGGGGGTTTGCTGGAGCATACGTGGGAGGTTCTTCAATACTGTGAATTAGCATGCAAAATTCACCCCTCACTTGATCGGGATCTGGTTTATGCGGGTGCTTTTCTGCACGATGTTGGAGTGTTGAGAGACAACCTAGGGCCCTTGGGCATGAGTGAGAGCAAGGATGGATTCATGATGGGGCACATATACCTCTCCGCCGAGATGGTTTCGAGCCGAATCTCTGCTATCTCAGGGTTCCCAGAGTCTATTAAAGCTAAGTTGATGAACATAATCCTGAGCCACCACGAGAGGAAGGAGCAGGACGTAGTTGAGTTCACCAGGACATCTGAGGCGGCCGTCGTCGCTTGCGCCGATGTCTTTGGGTTTAGGGTGTCGCAGTATGTTAGGGCGAAGAAGGACTCACCGGGGGGAACCTGGAAGACCCAGAGGAGCCCGATTGGCTGGGTGTTTACGGAATAAGACAGGCGAAGAAATCTATATCGCATGTAAAGAAGGATGACAAAGGCACGCGCAGTATCAGCTGCAAATAATATGCATTATAAATTAACTCATGAAATGGGGTTTATTAATTGAAGTGGGGTTACCTGAGTATGCCCCTCCTTGAATTATTAGAGTGGTCTGGACCCGCCTTGTCTCTACTCAGCCACTGCGCTGAATTGGACCCGGGTAGGTCTGCGATTATGCATATTCGGC
>CAZIKD010000048.1:3324-10662 GCA_964539725.1 uncultured Candidatus Bathyarchaeia archaeon
GGGCTAGGGAGACGGCGGAGGCCATTAAGGACGGGGTTGCCTCCCGTGGGGGTTCTGATGAGATCGTTGAAGTCGTTCCTTTCCGGTACTCGATCGATAGGGATGCCGTGAATAGGTATCTGGGTAAGGTCAGGGAGAGGTATGGGAGTGAGGCCGCCACTGCTGTGGGGTTCACGAATGATTGGCTGGCGGGGCTGGTTACGCCTCCGGGTTGCATACTTCCCTCGCATGAATTCGCGAGGACCGTGGCCGATTATAAGCTTAGGACGCTGGCGTCAGCAACCCCGGATACACTCGAAATATACGTTAGCCATGACACCTACGTTGGGAGCATTATGTTTCACTGGTTTGGCGTTCCAATCCACCAGGATGGGGTGGACTTTTTGGATGGCTTCCTTCTCCAACTACGTGATGACAGATGGTTGTATGGTTCAGGGGTAGGAGAATTGATTTGGACTATCCTCACTGGTGGGGGGCTAACTATCTACATAGTCGATAAAATCGCGCTCGCAAGCGCTCGTGTATCCTTATTACTGCTTGGCGTTTCAGGTTTACTTGGTTTGAGAGCTTGAAGAGAATCGTGATGGTTGGCGCCGGTCCAGCGAGTCTCTTTGCTGCGAGGCACCTCGCGGGCGAATTCGATGTAACGATACTGGAGGAGTCTGGGCATGTAGGGGGATCTGGCCTCTACTCGGATGGAAAGCTCAACTTTAACCCATCGATAGGCGGAGACCTCACCGAGTTCATGTCGATCAGTGAGGCGTGGGGGGTGATCGATGACATCCGTGAGGCTTTTAAGGAGCTAGGAGTCGACACTGAAAACCGTGGCGAGGAGGGGCAGCGTCAGCTGGAGCGTGAGGCAGCGAGGGCGGGAATCAGGTTTGTAAGGATTGACCAGAGTCACATCGGATCTGATCACCTGCCGGGGGTGATGCAGGCGATGAGGGAGCAGCTTGAGGGAAATGGTGTTCGTTTTGAGTTGGGTGTGAAGGCGACGGGGCTGGAGACCTCTGGGTCTCTTGTCACCGGAGTTAAGGCTGATGGGAGAATGTATCCCGCGGATGGTGTACTGCTCGCCCCGGGTAGGGTTGGGTCAGGGTGGCTGATCGAGTTGATGACCTCTCTTGGCGTAGGCATGAGTTATAACCCGATCGATATCGGCGTGAGGGTAGAGGTTCAGAACGAGGTTTTGGATGAGATAGTGAACGAGCATGGGTGCTGGGACCCGAAGTTTCACATCTATACTCCTAGCTACGATGACTTCGTGAGAACCTTCTGCGTCTGCCCGAGGGGATTCGTCGCTAAGGAGGCTTATGAGGATGATTTGTTCGGAGTCAACGGGTATTCCATGAGGGACACCTCGTCAAGGAACACGAACTTCGCCCTGCTCGTCAGAGTTAAGCTGACGCAGCCCCTGGAAAACACAACCGAGTATGGTAGAGGGATCGCCAGGCTCTCTAATACCCTCGGTGGGAGGAAGCCTATCCTTCAGAGATTGGGGGACCTGAGGGCCCATAAGAGGTCGACGTGGGATAGGCTTAGTCGGAGCTATGTAGACCCAACGCTGAAGGAGGTAACCCCTGGGGACATCTCTATGGCCTACCCAGGAAGGATCGTGAACGATATTGTTGAGAGTCTTGAGAGGCTTGAGGCGGTGATGCCCGGTGTGGACTCTGACTCCACACTCTTGTATGGTCCGGAGATAAAGTTCTACGCGATGAGGATCAGGACCGATAAGACTCTTGGTACGAGTGTGGGCAATCTGTGGGTGGGTGGTGATGGGGCGGGTGTTTCAAGGGGGATAGTTGGCGCCGCAGCTTCAGGCATCATTGTTGCTAGAGGTATTAAGACTGGTCTTGGGTAGAATCTGATTACAAGGTTGAGAGGTTCTTTCATCTTTAGAATGTGCGCGCTATATGAATCGTGAATCCTTAATATTTATTTAAAATAGCACGTAGAATAATTTGTTAAATTATCCCCTAAGATGCTGGCTGTTGCATTATTAGTGATTGGGGCATTATCCCTACTCGCGCGCGCTTTGCCTTTCCTGATTCTTCTGTAGAGTAGTAAGAGTAGGAAAACTGCTGCGAGTCCCACAGTGATCATCCCCCTAGTGTTATCAGTTCTGCTCCTGTCGAGTTCTTGGATGGGTGTGAGGAGGATTAATACGAGGAGGGATCCGACGCATATCGCTAGGCGATGGTTGTCTGTGGAGTTTTTCCAGTCGCATCTCAGCCTAGTGATAAGTGCGAGGATCAGTGTTACTCCTAGAACTATGGTGAGGATGGGCCCGCCCTGCGTGGATATTATGTTAGGTAAGATGTAGAATACAAGGACACAGAGTACTGAACCGGTAAATGTGTAGAGTAGGTAATAGAGTGGTCTCTTCACTGGCTTGTCTTCTTTGGTCGCCCACCCTCGTTTGAGCAGTCTAGCGGCGGAGAACAGGGTAGTGGCGATGATTAGTGCGAAGAGGATATGAATTGGGTCTGGGGTGTAGCCGGTGACGCGGTTGAATAAGAATAGGCCAAAAAACACGTCCAAGGTGAAAATAATGGCGACGGTGGATAGCCACCTCCCCTTGAGCCATGGCTCCCACCTCCTCTCGGGGTATGCAAGCTCCACCAGGAGGATGGGGACCGTGATACTGACTATGGCGTGGTAGATTGTTAGGTCCACGGCCCAGACCCAGTTTACGCCGAGCCACCTGCCGAAGACACCCATCATTCCTAGGTCGGGCCAGTTTGGGTTGAACCAGCTGGCGACCATCACCCCCTCCTCGATGACGGCGTATGAAGCCCCGAGGAGTAGCAGGGATCCGATCCCCTTTTTCCAACGGATCTTGATTTCCCTGACTAAGAGGGCTCCGCCGCCGTAGAGTGCGGTTAGTATGGTGAGGCCGAACGGGGTGAAGTATTCGGTTGGTGGTGAGCTGCCTGATAGGAGTTCTCCTATTGCGGGTGCGAGTAGTAGGAGGACTAAGGCTGGGGGGATGTGGTTTCTGATTCCCACGTGTAGCCTAGGAGTCTGATCGGGGTTTAACAGCTTGCCTCATATACTGGGCGTGTGCGGAATTACTATCTGTCCCGAAACCTATAAGAAACCTTAGACCGTACTGAGACCATCAAGTAAATTCAACCTCTAGGACAAACTCGCGCGAATATAGAAAATGAACTTGAAATCGAGACCGAGATTATGGAACAGAAAAGTCAGCTATCCTTCTACCTAACTTTCCTACCCAACGGCATAGCACATGGAATTATTGGTACTCTGATACCTATCTATATGATCCAGAGCTTAGGAGCGAGCCTAATCGACATTGGGGTGATGACCTTTGCTGCCTCTGCTTTACTCATACCCTCATCTATATTCCTCGGATCACTGCCCGACAGGACAAGAGCCTCAAAGCCATTCATATTACTCTCGTTAATCGCAAGTTCAATACTCCTCTACATCATGTCGAACATAACTAGCATCCTCCTCTTCCAAATTCTGTACATTGGACTCGAATTAGCGACCTACCTCAAAGGTCCATCCACAAGCACCCTAATAGCTGAATCCTTCGAGAGAAACAGGAGAGGTGCGATAATTGCCAATCAGGGCTTCATCGAGAGCCTGGGCGCTGTGATTGGGCTCGGACTATGCACAATACTAGTTGGAGTTACCGGTTACCAGTTCCTTCTAACCATCACAACCCCACTAATACTATCCTCCTTCATACTGGGACTATTCACTATCAAGGACTCCCCACTGTACATAGAACGTAACCTCGACCGATTCGACAGAATGGTCGGCAACATTGAAGACCTATCCTACCACCTCTCCGGCGATGGCTCACTGACCCCTGACCTAGACGGAGAATGGAAATTTAGCAGGGTAGCTAACATGAGGCTCTACGGCATCGGCAGAGCCATCTTCGCATTCGCCGCATCTAACGCATTCACGACACTATCCATTTTCTTACTAACGAAAGCAAACTTTGCCAGCTCGCTCATCTTCCTAGTATTTTTAGTGAGAAATGTCTTCGGGGCCCTAAGCTACCTCTTTGTGGATAGGGTCTTCGGTGGAAACGGAGGAGTGTCAGTCAAGCTCGGAACCCTGATGAGGGTACTCCTGGTGCTCCTCCTTCCAGTCACTTTACTATTACCGATGCCACTCTCAGCGATATTCGTGGCGATAATTCTATCCCTTGTAGCAGTCTCCTGGTCAATCTACTCCGTGGGATACGGAATCGTTACGATACTATACGCTCAGTCGGGTAGCCTGGGGCTTTACGATGCCTTCGCCAGCCTTGGGGGAGCAATTGGCAACTACACGGGTGGGTTAATACCAACAATTTACGGATTTGAGGCGCTGTTCATTTTCTCAGGTATACTCTTCGCGGCTGCCCTGGTGATTTTCTACTTTAGCCGAGTATAATCTTAAGGTAACCTTTGCATAGCAATTTCGCGCGCGCGTGGCTAAGAACGGGGTCATCTACGTTATAAATAAGGTCATACTCCCAAAGTTGCCTTAGCCCACTATATCGGGCGCGTGAAATTGGATGAGTTTATTGATACATTTTTTAGGTAAAGAACTCCATTAACAGCCATGTCTGATGATAATCGTCCACTTGGACCCCTAGTCTATCAATCATTCGTAGTCGTCCTAACACTAGTTGTGATAGTACTAGGAGTGTCTTATTACAATAGTAACCAGGATGCGATCGCTAAAGCATCGACGATCGCTTCACTAAACGTGAAGGTGAACACGACGATCTTGGAGAAGACTAAGCTGCTGGGTCAGGTGACAACTCTGACAACGGAAAAGAACACCTTGCAGACTCAACTCGGTTCCCTAGCAACCGAGACAGCCTCACTAAAGTCGAAGCTTGTTCAACTCTCAGCAAACGTGACAAGCCTCTCAGATGAGGTGGAGAGCCTCAGCACCGAGCTAAGCGCTAGGGAGGTTGAGGTGGGTAACTTGACGGCGGTGAACGGCAATCTGAGAAGCCAGGTTACCTCACTGAACAACCAGGTGAGTACTCTGCAGATTCAGCTGAGCAACCAGACCTCGATAGTGAATATGGAGAAGAGCATGGTTCTGGAAAATGATAAACACATCACCATCCCGGTGAACACGGTGAGCTACCTGAGCTACAAGACAAACTTCTCGGGCTACATCGCGGTCATGTTTACCTCCACGAGTGGAGTCTACTTCGACATGGGGAGCTCGCAGGTTAGCGACACCTGGTTCGGAACATATCCTAGGACGGGGACGGCGGTAACGGGCAACTTCAAGGTGCCAGTGATGCCTGGGACTACCTACATCAAGATAATGAACCCCTCGATGACCACCGAAGCCGTAGTCTATTGCTACCTGACATACATCTACTGATAGCGTACAAGATGGCTCAAGGTGTCAGAGTAATACTCCTTGATCAATCTGCTTGAAAAAATTGGCGTGCGCGATAACTAATGGCATTAGAAGTAGACAATATTCGAAACCAATAGACCATGAATAGGTGAATTCTGAGCAATTGGACGCTCATTCTACTTAGTTTTATGCTCACGTCCACAGCAGCTGCAAACTTTGTAACCCTGTTTAAGCTTTCCCTCAATAAACTCCCTGCACTCCTTCTTATCCAGAAAGAGGGGTTAACCACAGGTCGAACATCTGAACCCCTCCCTCGTAGTTTCACCCATGACAACACCCTGATAATTATTGTTGCAGTGGGATTTAATAAATTGTAATTGAAGAGCCTCCAAGCCTTCAGGTCTTTTTATAATCTCAATCGTACTAGCTGGGCTCAATCTACCGACCCTTTACAACTCGTTCAGCTCATATTTGACATCAAACTTCGGCGAGGCTATCACAGGGAAATAGATGCCTTTGCCCTCGATTAATTTCCTAGCGCGCGCTGAGTATGAATCCATAGTAGCCGACCACGAGCACTCCTAACATTAGAACTAGGACTACGCCGAGGAAAATCTTGTTGAGGAAACCCATGCAATGAAAATCTTGACTTTGTAATATGTAGCGCACCCGAAAAAGGATAAAGTAATGCGCAAGTGAAGTATTTCTTATGCGCTTAGAGCGACCAGTTCGTGTGTACATTTTTAATATGACTTGATTCGTCAGCTTGCCTCATTCTATCCTTTTAAGTTTCCAAGCGGATCTTACGTATGAAATGGGAATAGAGAGGACTACTATCGGTAGCTTCCCAAAGGGGAATAAACCACTTGTAGCCGCGATTAGGGACGTTATTGATCTTCAGCTGAAATATGGCATCGACGTGATAACTGATGGCGAACAGAGAGCGGATATGATTACGTATTTCGAGCAGATCCCTGGATTGAGCAGGGGTAATAGGGGTCTCAGAGTATGTGGAAAGATAAGTGCTATGGAAGATTCGGATGATTTTTTCAAGATTAGGGATTACCACAGGATACAATCCTACTTGGATAGCGTCAACAGACGGGATGTTAAGACTAAGATTACCCTTACCGGACCCGTGACTCTGGGGATGACCTCTGCGATGGGGGGCTTAATTGGTTATGGAAATGTGAGAGATCCATCGCTTTATTTGGACTGTGTTGACGCTCTTCTCCCCTTAGCTAGTAGGGTTCTAGAGGTTGGCGCGCATTTACAGATTGATGAGCCGGGTATATCTGCAAGGTTTGAATCCCCGAAGTATCTGGAGCGGCTGTTATCTGCTCTGCCGGATAGTGCGATAGATGAGGGTAGGGTGAGTCTGCATGTCTGCGGCTCCGTTGGCCGCATATTTGAGGAACTCATGGGCTTGAGCGTCAACATATTCAGTTTTGGCTTCAGCAGGGCACAAGAGAGTAAGAACATCGAGACGATCTCGAGTGAGTCTTTGAGGGCGGGGAAGAAGCTGGGTGTGGGCTTCATCTCCAACACTGCATTGGAGGACTCCGATACCGCATTAAGGCGACTCAACGAGATAGCGGGGATTGTTGGCGTTGATAATATTGCTTATATTCATCCAGACTGTGGCTTTGGATCCACATCCCCGGAGTTGGTTGAGCCGATTCTGAGGAACATGAAGGAGGCGTCGGATGTTTTCATTGGTTCGTTGAGGAATTCTAGATAAAGACGCGTTAGATCTTGTTGTATTGCTCGGTCTATTTAGTTGTCCAATCTTTGCAGATTGAGACTCCCTCAACCGCGTCTCTTGCGGCGGCATCTGCACCTATCTTGGACGCGTACGCTCTGTCAACCGCTGCTCCGCCGATTATGACTTTTACCATGTTCCTGATTCCGCGTTTTTTCAGTTCGATTATGGTATCAGCCATGCTGGTCATCGTGGTTGTGATCAGTGCAGACATCCCAAGG
>CAZIKD010000049.1:0-10600 GCA_964539725.1 uncultured Candidatus Bathyarchaeia archaeon
CCCAGCTAGGATTGCTTCCATAGTACGTAGAGTATCCAGATCCGTCGGTTTCTATGACAATCGAGCCGTCCTGCCCATAGACAGGAATGGACAGCATCAATGACAGGAACATTAGGGCAGGAAGCAACACCCTCCTAATCACAAGACCACCAAAAGAAGTATTGAACGTTATTGCTATATCAATGCTTGCAAGCAACTACTATTGACTAGGAGCCGGGATCAGTTCTTATACTCCAGCTCCTTGGCTCTGGCGAAATCACTCAACACTTATCCATTACATTTGGGTAACCCGACTCAACACAAATCTCCTCGCACCACCGATACGATGCGGTCATATCATCGAAAAAGGCGAAAGCACATCACAGATCGCCATGCTTCGGCATTGATTTGATGCCAACGCCCTGCAGGATCGGATGTAGCTGTTTTTCTCTCTCTTTGCGTTCCTTTCGCGCTGCAGCCATCTGTTTCTGACCGCCATTTTCCTTGGTTCTGACGTATCCGTCAAACGTGCAAGAGGCGAAATACATTCTGGCATTAGCCCAATTTCTAAGATGACGATACCGCTCGTCTTTCTCGAAAAGTTCATCGCTATCATATGGCATCACGTATACCCGTTGACCTAGGTCCCGAAGCCGGTTGACGCGGTAGAGATCCTCCGAAAATTGTGTGTTAAACCCAACCAAAACATACCAGACGGCTCTATTGATGCCATTTCGCTTCAATATTTCGATCCCCCGCAACACCGCGTTCTCCATGTTTAGTTCATCCCATGCAAACGTTGGCTCGTGTATACGAAGACTTTTTATAATTTTGGCATTATCATCATTCAACAGTCTAATATCAAATCCACTCTGAAAATCGCAGGTTAGCCCCTCCTTGATTATCTGGCCGGCTATCTTCCTGAAGTGTTCGGGCAGCGCAAGCGGATTATTATCCAAAAGCATGATGTGCCGATGTTTTGGATTCCAGAATTGATAGATATCTGCGACCGGCCTTACTCCATGTTCCTTAATTGGTACAATACACCAAGGACACTTTCGAATACAACCTCTCGCCGTGAATCCCATACTGTAGTCGCATTCTGGATACAAATCATAATCCGGCATCAGCTGCTCGATTTCGTCGGGGAGCGTGCCTTTGAGGTCAACACCGCTTCCACCGAGGTGAACTTTCGCATTCGGGAACCGCTTTGCGAGCCGCCTTGCCTTTATTGCATTCTCTTTGAAGATACAGCTTATGTAGACGACATCGTATTCGATCTTAATTGGCACCTTCGGGCCCCGATGGAGATCGACATTATCGCCCTGTGCTTTGTGGAATGCGGACAACTTCATGAGGGCCAAGTTGGGTATTACGGAATCAACATCGACTAAAAGAACATTTGCCCGCTTGAGACTAACCAAACCGCCTTGAGAATGAGGCCCACCATGCTCCCTATACCAAACAACGAGGTTCCTCCTTTGCAAACTGTTTAGCGAGCGATAAAAACTTTGATCACTCACGCGCTCGATAGCATTTTTCAGAGTCTTGGTGGACGCCATCCCCTTTTTTTGTTCCAAAACCTCCAAAATCGACTTCTGCAAATTACTTAGCCCGCGACCCATATATGTAGAGTCACACAAGGAATCTTATAAAGCTGATGTTGAGTCATTACATAATTGCCGATTATCTTGTTCTATTTAGTAACACGATTATTGAAGAAGCGGGTTTACACAGGGCTTCGTATCGACCGTGACTAGAAGTACATTCGAGCAGCAAATCCTCTGGCTGCTCGGCGCAGATACCATCAGAACGCGGGGCGGTCTCTTCTTTCGCCCCGTGCTTTCTCTTTTTTTTTCTCCGTTATCCGTGGAGTTGCTCAGGCCGCTTCCTTAATGGTCATAAACACTTTGCCGATAAGCTGTTGAGCGGCCGCTTCGTTATGGAGGTCTATGTCTCTGACCCAGCTTTTAGGACATGAAAGCGTTGTTACGGTAGGCTGATTACTGTCTTTAAGAACGATCAAAAGATCACCGACCTCTGGCAAGGCGTTTACTATAGAGATATATACCCCTAGAACACCGCCAAGAAGCTTACCAAACGATTCTAAAGGGTCACCGGTCTCTTGCGCCGAAATCTGAGTGATGCAATTAATGGTTACTTGTTGGGTGTTGATAGATACATCTGCATTCTTGATCCCTAGCTCGTTTGCAGGATCAAGCAGCATTTTTTCTGCCGCGGTCTCGGCTGCAGAGTAGTCGGTAGCTAAGGCATTTGGTGCAATGACACATATAGCCGACATCACAAGGACTGCGGCCAATTTGCTTACTAACTTCATCTCAAATTCCTTCTTACCTTCCTAACTCAGAATATCCTGCTATTATGGACTCGGAACCTCCTTAACATGCAGCGACTTCAAGAATGGCAGCACATCCTTGTCCCAGTCCAGAATTAGTATTGCAGTTACAACCGTCTTGTCATCTAGCGGATATTGCAGTCCATATTCATCTTTGTAGATTTCGCTCCCGATGCATTGGACAATATATCCTTGATGGCCACCTATGGTGCGATATGCGGAATTTGCAGCATTATATCCATCAGCCTTACAAAGCCCCTCAACATTTTTGGCTGCGGCGGCAAGATCCATCTCATAAGCCCTATTATGATGAGTGATCCAAAGAAAACCCCAGAACCAGCCAGCTTCCGGCGTCTGCAAATCAATGCAATACCTTTTATACGGGGTGCCATCAAGCCCCTCGCCGCTCATGGTGGTCTTGTTTAGTTTTGTGTTCGCAGCAGTATCGTCAGACAGCGTGAAGTTGACTTCATACTGGCCGATCCTCTCCGTGTAGTCCTTAGCCTCCACCAGACCCCAAGCCAGTACGAGAACGATTCCAAGAGCGAACCATCCTGTTCTTATCTCCTTCACCCTACCTTCCCCCACGTCCCCGCCTGACAATCATATATCCTGAATAAGTAGTATCTGAGCGGATTATCGGCAAAGATGTCATCCTGGTCGGCAGTCTTGATGAAGATGCCCAGCATTAGTTCGGTGACCTTGTTCTTGCTCAGGGTGACCTGGTTGTCCTTGTTGTCCATCGTGATCGTGAACGCGGTGGGGTCTACATTCCTGATGGACATCTTACCATACTGCTGATCAATCTTGATGGGCTCGGGCACATTTGATATCTGGAACATTCCATCAACGTCGGCAGTATCTTTGGTCGCTTCATGCATCAGGGCTTTGAAATGCACCGCAATGGTGACAATCTCTTTGGTATCACCTAGATCTTTCTTGTAGTAGTATGTCTTGTCCGCCGTTGTGGCTCCAACAATACCTGGTTGGATCATCTTTGTATCAACGACCTGTCCGTCTTTCCTCAATTCTACTCTGGCTTTAGTCTCATTGACGTTCACCGATAGAATAGCCAGCTCATACCCATCCATCAGCTCTAAAGGCTTATCGGATGCAAATGTTGTCTCTGTATTTGAGTCGATCAGGATCTTGGTGACCTGCTCGTTGGTCATCAGGTTGTCATTTTTGGACTTGTCGGCGATAAAGGGCACCGTCTCTCCAGCAGCCGTCATACTTGCTGTAACAACATTGTTATAGGCCGCGAAGTATGGCTCGGCCAAGAATCCAATTTTCTTGTAAGATCCCCAGGGCTTGAATTTGAAGTTCCTGTCCTGTGCCTGGGTCTTGTAGATTATGCCACTCATGCCCTCATAGTCGCTGAGAGTAGCAGTGGATTTGGCTGCATCAATGTTGGTCAGAGTGAAAGTGATCTGCTCAGTGCCGACATCCTTATCGATATCGTAGTAAAAGCCAGCAAATGTCTCCGGGGTCCATGTAAATGTCACCTGGCTGAGGTTGGCCACCGTGGACCTAAACACACAGAACGTGGTATTATCAACGACACTCACCTGCCCTGAAACGGGCAAAGCCATCGCAGCCACCAGCAAAACAATGGTTGCACACTTATTCGGAGTCATTTTCCCTCCTGTTTAATAATGAATGATTCAGGAAGATATGGTTTTGGGTACTCTCTCTATTACCAACGAAATATTGGCTTATACCACGCCTTTTGCTGCTCAGGAGCTTCATCATCATCAATTGCCAAATCTATGCTACCACAAGCAGGACAATACCTCGCATCGGTTGGACTGGTCATGAAATAAGCCTCGCAAGTATTGCATTTAAGGTCGAGTTCCTCCCTCGCAAGTTGTAATTTTTTCTCATTCTTGTCATACCATTTCTCATAATGTTCCCGCTTGGCTTTGATCTCTTTAATATCGGGCGGTTCCCTGCGATCCCCCCACAGCTCCTCGATCATCTTGCTCAGAGATCTGCTGTTCCTATATCGCCTTACTGCTTCTTCCTGCATCTCCTGAGCGATATCTTCATCGATGCTTATGTCCAGTCTCTTCTTCATAATACATAATTGTGTTTATGTGTATAAAAGCCCATGCCTTTTTTTTTAAAACAACTCTAAATCAAGCTGGATCGGACTACGACCCTCCGCCTCCGGTTTCGGGTCTGGGATCGGCTCGGAAAAACTGCCCCGCTCGCATCCGCTCGCTATCAGTGAGGGCAGTTTTTCCTCGCCGCCGATCCCCGTCCGAGCTGAAGGAAATATTACACGCGCATTCTGGGAAGCACATTCTCGGAGGGCAGCTCCCAGATCCGCCTAAAAATGCGCTGGCTCGACCCTGGATATGCCCACTTCAGGCACTGATCACACAACGCACTCGTTCCCCAACATGGCTCTTTCAAAGAACGGCAGCGGGGATGCTTAAATTCAGGTCGCATTAAAGATCACCAAATATCTAGTTAATCTAGCCAGTTTTTTACTTTCTCGGAACTTATTGATTATATCGGCATGTATTTGATCAGTCGAAAGCGGGCAATCAATAATTCTCTCTATCCGAAAACCTTCTTTCTTAAATAGAGCGATATACTGATCAATGAAGATCTCTTCTTTTAACAATTCCTCCTTTTGCCTGGGTGTTAAATCAGAACCATCCGGGTTTTTATCGGGTGGATAAATAGTATAATCGAACATCAATAGAGCTACACGGCTTCCTTTCTCCAGCTTTGCACGAGATACTTGCGCAAACTTACTGAAGTAATCAAGATATTCTTCTCTTGTTAGTTTAGAGATTGAGTTATCTCCATATTCTTTGTCCATTTTCTTAAAATAGGGAGGATCTAAAAATATCATATCGGGCTTTCTGGTCAATCCCTCGATAGCAGCGATGGCATCCTTCTCTTTAATATCTACTCTTGCTTTGCAAGCAGTTGGCTCCGAATCAAACGCAAGACACCTTCGTCCCATAATAAGGCATGCATCTATCGTGGTTCCACCCCCGGCCATTGGGTCGACCACCATATCACCTTGTTTGGTAAAGAAATATAGAAGCTGCAATACTATTTGTCCTGGGATTTGACCTGGATAATCAGCAGTGCCAAACAACGGATAACTATTGCCGAAATTCCAAATGTCATAAGGTCGGGGCTTGCAATCTAACCCTTTATTCTTATCAGTTAACCTAGCGAGCTTATTGATATCGTCATCTTCTTTGAGGAGTAAAGCCCATGCTAAAACTCGATCTATTTCGAGAGCTGCGGAAGCCTCATCTACGGACTTTCCACGATCAGTGAGGTCTTTGAGAGATTGTACAAGTTTTGCCGATTTCGTCATTTCTTGTATATTTAGTGCAACTCCTTGCTGAGTTAACCCTACGACTTCTCCTATATTTTCCTGAGCCCATCCGAGGAGATTGAGCCTGGTAATTATGGCCTCTTGGGATGCCGCATGTTTCTGCTTAATATCTCGAACCCAGTCATTCAAGGTACTTCTGGGAACCCCTAATACTTTAGCAACCTCAGCATCTACTTGGTTTGGCTCCAGAGTGTAAATAGCTCTTGCCGTTCTTTGTTTATCTTCATTGCTCATTTGATAGCCATGTTCTGAGTTGTACTTAGCAGCTATCAATAGAAGTTCTGATGTCTCCTGAGGACTGCTTTTTGAGTAAACCTTGTCGGAATGCAAGACATAAAAGATATTTTCGATAGGCTTGAATACTTCCGATTCTTCTTCAGAATGCTCTTTGGATGCCAGCCACTTGTTGAATTGCTTGTAAGCTGTAATCCTATGAGCCCCGTCAATTAAGACCAACTTCTCAACTGGCTCCTCTCCTTCTTCTGAATATGTTACTTTCTGAAGCCTGATAGGTGGAAACACTTTTCCAGCTTTGAGAGCTTCTATGTATTCGTTTACTTTCTTCTGGTTTACTTCTTTTCTCGGATAAAAATCTTCATCAAAGCTGATATCATTTAACAATATACTTTTAACATCTTCCATTCTATCACCATTTTGTTAATTTATTTTATTTAATTTTTATAAGGAATCGTGTCGGACTCCTACGGCCACGGGGAGGAGGGGGAGAGCTGACTCCTCCGTCACTACGTAATACGTACCTAGTTTCACCGATCTTACGCATCCAAAAACGGTATGCTCTGGCCTTCTTACGTATTCTACGTAGGTTTTCGGGAAAAGAGAAAAAGGAAGAATATTTTTCAGATCAGAACATCCCCTTTTCTTTCTCTCGTATACTACGTAATATACTATATAATATAGTTATAGATAGTGATTTAGTATACGTAAGATAGTACGTAAGATAGTACGTAAGATCGGCGTAATGGATACGCAACTACGCCAGTTCGATATCCACCTTCCCGAAGGGGTTGAACCCCACTGTTAGCCTGTACCTTTTAGGTCTGCCTTCCTCGACTATCAAGTGCTTGCACTTGTGGATAAGCCCGTGACCCTCCTTCCCCCTCCCATTAAGAACATCAGAGACTCGCCCAGGACTCAGCCTCGTTTCTTCTTGGATATCTGCTTGGGTTGCGGTTCCTTTGACTAGGATCGCCTTTAAAATATCAAGTTCTGTACCCTGAAACTTGTCCCTGTCGTGGCCACCAAGCTCAATGTAAAGTGCTTTGGCGTCCTCGAAGTCCTCAGTCGTGGCCATTAGCCGCCCTGCCTCGTCCTCATCTCGCTTTGTGTATCGGAATATTGCACTCGCCTTGATCATGTCCGAGAAGAGGGCATAAGCTCGGGGATCACCCTCAAACTTCATTCTCTTTGCAAACGGTATCACAACATGATACAGTCTCAGTTTCAAGTCATAGGTCAGAGCCTGACACACTTTTGTTTCAAGTTCATAGTCAGCGGGAACCTGCTCGCTTCCCTCGTCTTGTTCCTGCATGTGATTTATGATCTCGTTTGCCCGCTCATGACCCGACCTGACTTGATACATCAAAAAGCGGTCGCGTAGCTGCTCATCACATTGATTGTCAACCGTGGATGCCCAGAAGGCTATTCGTTTAGCCGTGCGGACCTCGATCCCCTCCAGCTCTTTTGTAGACATTTTTGGGGCCCCTTCCTGAAAACAGGACGATATTCTCTTAACCGATATCCCCAGCTCAGAATTCCACTGTACATCCTCAAGACCAATTACAATTCCATCAGGCAGTTCTGAATAGAATAATGTCTGGGGAGTAACACCACCATTAAAAGAGTACAGCGGATAAACGAGTTTACACATCTGGTTTATGCCATCGCTCTTGCCATACCCGCTCTCCCCTGTTGCGATCTGATGTATTCCCTTTGAGTTGGAACAGGACTGTGAGCCAAGGGAGAAGAGCAATGCTTTCCCCAATGGTCCATCTCCACTGTGTCGCTTTTGCCACACTGCCAATATGTACTCAAAAGTCTGTCCAGCATCTGCGATCTCTTTTGCCTTCTCCACAGCCCGCCGTATAAGCTCCTTATTGGGATCGATCTCTTGCGGCACAATGGCAGCACTTTGCACTTGTGTTGTATCCGCTTCTGCCGCCATCACGTCGCCTCCTCTGGCTGCCTAATATGCCAGATCGAAACGAGCGAATCGACATGCGCCACGATCTCGCTACCGCTCTTGAGCTGAATTTTTAAATAATCTCCATCTTGTTCCAACAATCTGCCCGTAATAGAATCGGGCAAAAACGATAGCCGGTAAGCATTAACTCGGCCAAAAAACTCATTGAGTTTCAATTTGTTTTTCTCTTCAATTTGCATTAATTATCCCTCAGTTTTAAAGCCCGACGATGCGGGATTCTAGAAAGAACGCGTCTTTACTTAACGCGGAATCGCTGTCAGCACCCCCACTCTCTCGTCCCACGTGAATTCGAGATGCGTTGCACCGATTTCCAATAGATCGTCTAGTACTGGTTTGGGCAACGAACAGCTACCCCATCTGTCATTAATCGCCGTTATCTTCCTCACAAATTTCATTTTGAATCCCTCACAATGCCTTAAGAAAAGATTATATATGATATACTCTCCTACTATTTAAATCTTTCGGTATTGAATCGGTATAAGTCGATCAAATTATTGTTAGACCTACCCAATCGATTGGATCTTCCATAAGTTTTAGATTGTGAGCTGGTTATGTTGATATGTGTATATCCATATAAAGTTGGCCCAAAGGGACTTTCATCCCGTTGCAGCACCCCTATCTGTCCATTCATTTCAGTCCAGCCAGCCCGCTGCCTCAATAAGTTCATACATATCGAGATCGTCGAGCTGCTCTCGTCCTTCTTTCAAAAGCTGTGCGTTGAGTTTTCTTTTGATCGAGTAGACACTTCTTTCCCCATCGCTCGCCGCAATTTCCAAAAACAGCTCTTTAATACTTTTCCGCCTTGATTCGATCATCTCAGCACCTCTTCGCGCGCCACAGGCCGGATCTGCGCTTCTTCTGAAAGAGGGCAATCGTCCATAAGGGGCTGGTACGTCAATGTGTTCGTGTCGTCATCAAAAACGACTCTGCAGTGTGTGAATCCCTGCGCGATCCACTGCCGATAGACCCGAGATGGTACATTCAATATTCCGTACCCGTTGCTATCGGAAACAATTTTTCTGATATTTTTGGTTTTCATACTATAGTACGGAATCCGTAAAATTTGGATTGCCAGTCACCAGCTCAATCTCCATAGCTGGACTCCTGACCCCATCCAGAGCAATATCCTCAAGCGCGAATTAAGCCATTTTCTCCCTGGCCGATAGAAGGGTCGCCTTTCGGGGGCGATCCTCAATCCTGGCGAATCCTAGAAATTATATGCTCGGCTTTATGAAAATTGCCTCTGCCAGGCTATCTACCCTGAGCAGCTTTGAGGGGAGCAGACGGTACCGAAATGTCTTATGTGTACTTCTTGGGATCTCTGGCCCCGACAAGTCCACATAAGATCTTGAGGTGGAAAACCTGGAGGGCCGAAGGCAAAAATTGAAGGTTCTGAAGGTTGGGAGGTTGAAGAGGATTACTTCCATGCTCTCCATATCGGCCCCACCGCTAAGTTTTAGCGAAGCAATAGCGAAGTTTAACCCTTAGTTCTATAGCATTTACTTTAATATCTTCAACAATGACATAGAACTTTTTAAGGTGCAAAGGGAGCCGGGAGGCTGAGGCTTCTTCCTTTGCTCTCTACCTCCCAAATCCTTTTCTCTTTACAAAGAACTTGCAGCATATGTCAGTTCCAAGCCAGGTATCAGAAAGTCTAATGAGTGATGAAGAGATCCTATATAATTTTGAAAAACCGTTTACCTTAAAAGCTCCGGGATTGGTTTTCACTAACAAGAGACTTATATGCTACAAACCAAAGACGTTTGGCGTTGAGTTGAAAGATTATAGCTGGAGGGACCTTCACAATGTCAGCATGAAAGAAGGGCTTGTGAATGGAGAAATCAAGTTCGAGATGATAGGAGATCATGAGATAAAATTCAAGAATATTCCAAAAGGCAATGTCCGAGAGATGTATGCACTTGCAAAAGAGATGAAAGAGAAGGCACATGTAAGCTCTAAAACCGTTGTAATGCAGCAGCCAGCCGTTGCCCCTGCTCCGGTCCAAGAAGATCCAGTAGCCAAACTCAAACAGCTTAAAGAAATGCTCGATGCTGGGCTGATCAGCCAGGAAGAGTACGATAAGACTAAGGCCGCGATTCTAGCGAGGATGTAATTCCATCAAACCGTTTTTACGGCCATTCATTTCGTAGAGATGTGTGGTTCTTTTTAGCGAAGTAAAAGCGAAGGCTAAACAGCATCTAGCGGCTCAGTTCTAGAACATTATCGATATTCATTGATCGAAGCGTTATAAAACTTTTTGAGGTGCAAAAAATAAGAGACCCACCGCTCAGATCTGCGATTTTTGTGTAAGTAGCACCTGGAGAGCTTAGGTCAAAAGGGGCCGCTCCTCTTCATCTCAAATTCCTTGCATCTGGTCTCTCCTGACCGGAACCGCTCCGGGATACCTTTTGGATACTCCAAGCACCGCGGGATATCAGCAACAGTGAGCATCTTCCAGCAACCAGTACATAATGGTATCACGCTTCGCCCTCCATCTGCAGGACACGAGCAGGGGGCCAGACCATCCCGTTAATCCTAGGTGGATTTAAAGGTGATGTGGACCGGGTCTTTATGAGCCTGCGAACTGGTGTAGGAGGATTGTATGCAAAACGGAGGAGACCCGGCCCAATCCTATTATCTACGTCCCGGAATATCAATTTTTCTGGGCAGTTGTTTG
>CAZIKD010000050.1:0-10577 GCA_964539725.1 uncultured Candidatus Bathyarchaeia archaeon
TAGTGGTTTCACGTTTCCAGCATATAACTTGGTTCCGGTAGTGTGTGTTGCTCAGCCTGTTACTTTGGCCCAACCGAGGGATCGGCATACTGCCTCCCTCCACCCCGTGTAGAGATGATCACGCTCCCTCGCCCCCATTCGAGGCTCGTACTCCCTCTCAACCCTCCATATCTTCGTTAACTCGTCGTGGTTCTTCCAATAATCGACGGCCAGTCCGGCCGCGAAGGCTGCGCCGAGTGCGGTGGTTTCGGTGTTGGCTGGGCGTAGAACCCGCTTTCCGAGGATGTCGGCTTGGAACTGCATGAGGAAGTCGTTTCGGGCGGCGCCACCATCGACGCGTAGCTCCCTCAAACGGACCCTACACTCGGCCTCCATCGCCTCGGAGACGTCACGTGTAAGGTACGCTATCGCCTCGAGGGTGGCGCGTGCGATGTGTGCTCCACCCGTGCCCCGGGTTAGCCCTAGGATAGTGCCGCGGCTGTACTGGTCCCAGTGGGGCGCGCCTAGGCCGGTTAGGGCCGGTACGAAGTATACGCCGTCGTTGCCCTTCAGGGAGGACGCTAGTTCCTCGGCGTGTCTCGGGCTCTTTGCAACACCGAATGTCTCCTGTAGCCACTGAACGGCGGCGCCGGTGACGAAGACACTCCCCTCCAGGGCGTAGGTGACCTCACCTCCGATGCTCCACGCTACCGTCGTGAGTAATTTCGCCGACTTCACCGGTTCACTGCCGGTGTTCATGAGCATGAAGTTCCCCGTGCCGTATGTGCACTTCGCCATACCCGGCGCGAAGGCGGTCTGGCCGAAGAGGGCGGCTTGCTGGTCTCCGAGGTCCCCTGCTATGGGGATACTCGCCCCGAAGAGCCTAGGCTCGGTGTATCCAATGACCCCGCTCGAGGGAAGCGGTTCGGGGAGCATCGCCTCGGGGACGTCGAGCAGTTCGAGGAGCTCCCGATCCCACTTCAGTTTCCTTATATCGAATAGCATTGTGCGCGAGGCGTTAGAGTAGTCGACGGCGTGGACCCTCCCCCCGGTCAGCTTGTGGATGAGCCAGGAGTCGACGGTGCCGAAGAGGACCTCACCCTTCTCTGCGCGCCGCCTGAGGCCATTGATGTTGTTCAACAGCCACCCGATCTTCGGTCCGGAGAAGTAGGAGTCTGGGACTAGGCCGGTCCGTTCCTTTATGAGGGCGTAATGGTCCCTCAGTCCCTCGACGGCGTCGGCAGTGCGTCTGCACTGCCAGACTATCGCGTTGTATACCGGCTCCCCTGTTTCCTTGTCCCAAATTATCGTGGTTTCCCGCTGGTTCGTTATGCCGATAGCTGCGATACTGGAAGCAGCTATCTTCGCTTCCCTGATGGCCTTCCTAGCCGCCCTAAGCTGGGCCTGCCAAATAGCCTGTGGATCCTGCTCCACCCAGCCCGGGCGCGGGTATAATTGACCTACCCTGAATTGGCCAACACCGAGGACCCCAGCATCTCTTCCGAGTACCAAGGCTCGCGCGCTCGTCGTTCCCTCGTCGAGGGCCAGTATGAACCCGTTTCCAGCCATCAAATAACCTACCCCATATCGCCTATAGAGACTTCGCCAATCAAAAACCGTGCGGGATTGAGGGCGATTTAAACAAATGAAAAGTGAAGTTATTCATGAAATGGTTAAAATAAAATTGGTCGAATCGGATCTGAAACAGAGCACAAAACACTCAATAAGACGAGATAAATTCGAAGAATAGGGCTCAGCGGCGGCTTAAGTAACGGTGGAGCGCTCGTCTTTGAACTTCTGGTACTCCTTGTTGTCGATGACGGCCTTGAGGTGCTGCGTCACCTTCCAGATGTCGTGGTAGCTGATGTAGAGTGGTATGGGGGCGAGTCGCATTATGTTTGGTGGTCGGAAGTCGGGTATGACGCCGCGGGCGATGAGGGCCTGGTTGATCCTCCAACCCTCCTTATGGGCTACGCCGACGTGCCCACCGCGGCGCTCTGGCTCCCGGGGTGTCGCGATGGAGTAGTTGTACGGTGCTTTATCGAGCATCTCGTCGATGAGATACATGAGGTACCCGGTTATCTTGAGGCTCTTCTCCCTGATGCGTTCAATACCCGCCTCCTTCATCACCCGGAGAGACCCCTCAAGCGGGGCCGCACTGAACATGTTTATCGTCCCGATCTGCCACGCCGCCGCATTCTTCGCAGGGTCGTATCTTGTCTCCATGTTGAACATAGTGGAGCGATTGTTCCCCCACCATCCAGCTAAACCTGGCCGCACGCAAAACAGCCTCCTGTTCACATAGAGGCTGGCTGTCCCACCCGGGCCTGCGTTCATGTATTTGTAGTTGCACCAGAAGGCGAAGTCGACGTCCCACTCATCTAGGTAATGTGGAACAACCCCTACGCTGTGGCTGCAGTCGAAGCCTATGACTATTTTCTTCCTGTGCGCCGCCTTGGTTAGTCGCTTCATGTCGGTGAGCTGCCCGGACTTGTAGTAGACGCTTGGGAGGAGTGCGAGTGCGACCTCTCCCGTCATTTGCTCGACGACGTCATCCTCCTCGATGAGGTCGTTCCTCCCCTTGACAAGAATCAGGTCCTCCTCCGGGTTCCCACCCATCAACACGATGTCAGAGTAGAGCGCATACAGGTCGCTGGGGAAGTTGAGTTCATCCGCGAGTATCTTGCATCTTCTACCCTTCGGCTTATAGAAGGTGGCAACGAGGTTGTGGAGGTTGACGGTCGTGCTGTTCGTGACGATGACTTCTCCGGGCCCCGCTCCGATGAGGGGTGCCTCCATGTCTCCTAGTGTCTCGCCGTAATCGATCCACGGTATCTTCCCCCTACCCCAGCCAGCGATGCCGAGGGTCTTCCACTCGTTCGCCACCCGGTTCAGGGTCTCCTCTGCGTCCCTGCTCATCAGACCGAGGCTGTTCCCATCCATGTAGATGCTATTAGGGATGTGGTAGAACCGGTTCTTGAAGACGGCGAGGGGGTCATCCGCGTCCATCTTGAGGGCGAAGTCTTCACCGAGCTCATACTTGAGCGCCTTACTGCTCATGGGAGAAGAAGGGTTGCATAGGCAGTAAAAGAGGTTCGCTTAAGAGAGGAGGTAAACGGTTACCTCTGCCCCGGCCTCTAGGAGCTTGGTTCCTATCGGGATGATGATGTAGCCGTTGGCGTAGGCCATGCTTGTGATGTCCCCACTCTGCTTGAAGACTGGGACCGCCTGGCCCCCCTCTACGCTGACCGTGTAGAACTGCTCTCGCTCCCCATCCCCCTTCACTGCCCTGCTCAGCCTAGTCTTAACCATCTTCTGCTCCGCAGGAGGCAGTCCCGCGATCCTCCTCAGCGCGGGCGCTAGGAATACGTAGGCGTTGTTTAGGCAGCTCGTCGGGTATCCGGGCATACCAAAGACCGGTGTCCCGCCGACCTCGCCGAAAAGGGTTGGCTTCCCCGGCTTAACCTGGAGGCCGTGGAAGTGTATCCGTCCGAGCTCCTCGACGACGCCGCCGAAGAGGTCCTTGCTTCCGACGCTGCTCCCTCCCGAGAAGACTGCGACATCGTGCGTCGCCGCGTCCTTCACGGCTTCGAGGATAGCTTGGGGGTCGTCCCTGACGAGGCCGCGCCTAATGGGGACGCAGCCGTTTGCCTCAACCACCGCTGCGATGGTGTAGCTGTTTATGTCGTAGACCTGACCCGGCTTTAGGGGGGCTCCCTGTGGGGTGACCTCTGCGCCCGTAGAGTAGATGGCGACGCGTGGCCGGGTGAATACCCTCACCTTGGAGAAGCCTAAAGCGGCGATGGCTCCGACCCTGCCGGGTGTGAGGAGTTCCCCAGCGTTGACGACGACCTCACCCCTCTTTATATCCTCACCCTCCGAGGCGATGTTGTCGCCGGGCTTCGCCTCCTTCTTGATCTCGACTCCCTTGCCTGAGAGCCTAGTGTATTCAACCATGACGACCGCGTCAGTACCTAGAGGGATGGGTGCCCCGGTGGCTATCTCTACGCACTCCCCGTTGCCAACTGTTCCGTCGTAGGGTTCGCCAGCATGCCGGACGCCGATGAGCCTGAGGCTGACTGGCCTAGAACCCGTCCCAGCCGTGTCCCTCGCCCTGACGGCATAGCCGTCCATCGAACTCCTGTTGAAGGGGGGGACGTTGAACCCTGCAACCACATCCTCCGCCAGGACTCTACCCGCAGCTGCCTCGAGGGGAACATCCTCGATACGGGTGATTCTTTTAACATTATTCTCGATGAGGTGGACGGCGTCGAGGCGCCTCATCAGCTTCCCGAAGGGCTTCATCGGTTTATCTCCCACTGCATGTGGCCAACGTTGGGCAGTATGATCTTGGTTAGGGCGACCTTCACCGCGTTTCTCGAGCCTGGCAGACAGAATATGAGCTTCCCGTTGGCGACGCCGGCTGTGGTTCTGCTCATTATCGCGGCTCCGCCGACCTCATCATAGCTGATCCTGCGGAAGAGCTCCCCGAATCCGGACATCTCCTTCTCAAGCAGGGGAGCTACGGCTGCCACGGTCTTGTCCTTGGAGCCTATCCCTGTGCCTCCGCTTGTGACTATGACCTCCACGGCGTCGTCGTAGAGCAACCTCTCGACCTCTGCCCTGATCTTCTCCTCGTTGTTGGGTACGATGGTGTGGCTCGCCACCCTGTGGCCGTCCCCCTCGATGAGGTTCATCGCTATCCTCCCCGTCTCGTCCTCCTTCTCTGTCCGGGTGTCGCTCGTAACTACGAGCGCGAATGTCGTCGGCGTTTTCTTGCTGGTTGGGTGTTCGCTCAACTCTGCCCCTTCCTTTTTTCAATGACTCTGATGTCTGAGATTTTTGTTGAGGGGTACTGCCCGCTCTCATCCTTCTCTAGGTATTTCACCATGTCCCAGATCGTGAGTAGGGCGATGGAGACGCCTGTGAGAGCCTCCATCTCGACGCCGGTCTTATATGTGGTGGAGACTCGGCACCTCGCCTCGATGTGGTCGTCGACTATGTCGAAGTAGGCGTTCACCGTGCCAATGGGTATATTGTGGCACATGGGTATGAGATCCGGGGTCCTCTTCACGGCTTGGATGCAGGCGATCTCTGCAACGGCGAGGGGGTCGCCCTTCTTCACCTTCCCCTCTTTAATCGCCTTGATAGTATCCTTCTTGAGAGTAATTCTACCAACGGCCTCAGCGGTCCTAGGAACCGCCTCTTTCTCGGTTATGTCCACCATGTCGAATGGGTCAATCCTCGTCAGGTCTACCAACCTCCACCCAGCGCACTCCCGTAGGGGTACGCTCCCTCTTCCAGATGGGCACCCTCTTCTTCAACTCATCTATCACGTACCTGCAGGCATCGAAGGCTGAATCCCTGTGTCCTGCGGAAACAGCGATGAGGACGATGTTATCCCCGACCATAAGATTGCCAAACCGGTGCACAATCAGGATCTCCTCGACGCCAAATTTCCTGAGTGCCTCACCCCTAATGGTCTCGAGTTGCTTCTCTGCCATCTCTGGGTAGACTTCGATCTCCATTGAGTCGACCCGTTGCCCCTCTGACTCGGCTCGGACCACGCCGATGAATGTGACCATACCCCCCACGGAGGGAGCGTTGAGGCGCCTAAGCTCCTCATCGACGCTGAAGTCGTCCTTGGTAACCCGTATCATGGTTTTAGCCCCCACTTACTGGTGGGAAGAGGGCGACCTCGTCGCCTTGTATTAGAACCCGCGACGGTTCAACGAAGGAGCCGTTAACTGCCACCAGGATGTTCCCCTCCTGTGGTCTGAGCCTCTCGTGTAGGCTCTGGACCCTGTGTTTGAGGGCGTCCGCTGTGGTGCCCTCGGGAACCTCGATCTGCTCCTCCTTGATGTCCGTCAGCTCACGTATGCTGGCGAAGTACCTCACCCTTAGTCTCAGCTATCCTCCCTCCAGTAGGGGGCCCTCAGACGCGTCACGCGCCTGAAGACTTCCACCAACTTCTCCTTTGATGCACCCATCCTTAAGAGTTGCACCGCGGGCACGAGGTTATCGCCTCTCATGAGGCAGGGCTTTAGCCTGCCGTCGCTTGTGAGGCGGAGCCGGTTACAGTTGGCGCAGAAGATGGTGTTGTGGATGGGGCGCACGATCTCTACAGTTGCCCCGTCGGAGAGGGTGTACCTCTTCCTCTTGTGCATCTCCTGCTCCACGATCTTCACCGCGTCTAGGTCCCACATCCGCTCTAGAGGTGTGAGATCGTAGTATAAGTCCCCCCACCTTTCCACCCCTCGCTCGAGGCGTTGATACTCTATGAGTTGAAGAATGGCACCCGTCTCGGCGGAGAGTCGGAGCATCTCGGGTATCTCGTCGGAGTTGAGCCCCTTCATGACTACGAAATTCAGTTTGATGGGTCTAAGGCCAGCCTCATCCGCGGCCTCTATCCCAGCCTTGACTCTTTCGAGGCAGTCGACGCCGGCGATCCGCTCCACCGACTCCCTATTGAGGCTGTGCAGGCTAATGTTTACCCTGCTCAGTCCAGCGTCCTTTAGGGACCTCGCTTTTTCAGGGAGGAGTATGGCGTTGGTCGTCATCGAGACCTCCCTCATGTGGGCGGAGATGAGGCGTGTTACATCGACTATGTCGCCCCGCATCAGGGGCTCCCCGCCCGTGACCTTGACCTTCGTCACACCCAGCTCTGAGGCGATCTCGACGAGACCCCCGATTTCCTCAGGAGTCATCTCACCCGTAGGGTCATGCTCCCCCTCCCTGTGGCAGAAGAAGCAGGCGAGGTTACACCTCTGCGTCACGCTGACACGGAGGCTGGTCACACGCCGCCCAAACGGGTCGATTAGGGGCTCCAAGTCGATTACACATCATAGCGGTAACTCCGTCCTATAACGGTTATGCATGTCCATGCATGACGGCAAAGCTTATCCGATATGCAGGTATAGACATTTCGCTAATAGGTGATAATGATGACAGAGAAGAAGGGGATGACAATCAACCAGAGGACGATGGTCATAATAGGCGTCGTACTCGCAGTCGCATTTGTGGCTGGCGCATGGTACATGACAAGACCACCAGCGACAAAGGAGCAGATCATAATATCGACGACGACGAGCTTCTATGAGACCGGTTTCCTCGACGTCCTGAAAAAGAACTTCGAGACTAAATACCCTCAGTACAACGTGAGTTTCATTAGCCAAGGCACGGGTCTGGCTATCGAGACGGCGAAGAAGGGAAATGCTGATCTCATACTCGTCCATGACCCCACCGCCGAGAAGGCCTTCCTCACGGATGGCTACGGCGTCAACAGGAAGATAGTCGCATACAATTTCTTCATCTTCGTTGGCGCGAGTACGGACCCGATAAGTATCAAAGGCCTCAGCCCGGTCGATGCCCTGAAGAAGATCGCCGCCGAAGGTGTGAAGGGAAACGCCATCTGGGTCAGCCGAGGCGACAACTCGGGCACCCATTCAAAGGAGAAGGCTTTATGGAAGCTCGCGGGACTCGATGTGACGATCCTGAAGGATCAGAAAGGCCCCGACGGTAAGCCCTGGTACTACGAGGCTGGCGCGGGTATGACGGCGACTCTACAACTCGCGGACCAGAAGAACGCCTATACAATAACTGATATGGCCAGTTTCTTGAAGAACTCGGCGAGCGGGTTAATCAAGCTCGTGAAGGTCGTCGAGGCGGGGAAGGATACACTGAATGTTTATGCTGCCATCGTTTGTAATCCTGCGAAGAACACGCGGGGTCACTTCGACGCCTCAATGAACTTCGTGAAATACCTCGTCTCCGATGAGTGCCAGAATCTTTTCAAGGAATTTGGAGTCAAAGAGTATGGCCAGGCGCTCTTCAAGCCATGGCTCCCCATGCTTAAGGGGAACACGGATCCGACTCTGATCGAATGGGTCAAGAATTATGCCTACTTCGACGGAACCGAGTGCCCGACGTCGTATCGACTAAATGCTGGCGACCTATACAGTTAAGGGGCTTCGCCCCACCCCTTGTAGAGGGACCCGTTTTTGAGCTGGCAGCCAATATTAGATGGAATGGCCCAGGCGGCCCACCTGATCGTTACGGGTGACCCAGAGGTGTTAGAGGTAACGATGCGTAGCCTCCAGACATCGAGCATGGCGACTGTCATGGCAGCGCTCTTGGGGCTCCCCCTCGGCATCCTAATTGGTATGGGCTCTTTCCGAGGGAAGACCTTCGTAAAGACGCTCTTCAACGCCTTCGTTGGCATACCGACGGTGTCCTTGGGCCTCTTCCTATGGGCAATGTTCAGCAGGGATGGCCCCCTCGGTGTTCTTGACCTGCTCTACACCGTCCCCGGGATAGCGGTTGGTGAAGCGATCCTAGTCATTCCGATCATCGTGAGCTTCACGGCTAGCGCCATAGAGGCGAAGGATGAGAAGCTCCGGGATTTAGTGAGGACTCTAGGGGCTTCGGATTTTGAGACAGCCATGGCGATCCTCAGGGAGGCTTGGGGCGGCGTCTCCCTCGCCCTCGTCTCAAGCTTCAACAGGGCTTTCGCCGAGCTCGGCATAGCCATGATGCTTGGTGCCAACATAAGGGGCATCACAAGGGTGTTGACAACAACAATATCCCTCGAGACCGCGAAGGGCGATCTCGGACTAAGCTTCGCCCTAAGCTTCATACTGCTCGCTGTCGTCCTATCGCTAAACTTTGTGGTCGGCTACGTTGGGAGGAGTCGCTGGTTTGGAGATCTACAGGCTCGAAGCGGTTGGTAGGCGCTACGGCGCCAAGGAGGCGCTAAGCGAGGTAAGCCTCAGCATCGAGGACAGTTCCATCCTCGGCATAATAGGCCAGAGCGGTGCAGGGAAGACAACCCTCTTGAAGATACTCGCGGGTCTCGAGCCACCCACATCTGGAAGGCTCCTCTACAAGGGCGATGAGGTAGATGTACAGAGGGCAGTTATTCTTAGAAGGGAGACGACGATGATATTCCAAGCAGCCCTCTTCCTGAGAGGGGATGTCGCCTCCAACGTCTCCTACGGTCTCAAGCTCAGGGGCGTCGCGGACGCGGAGATCAAGATGAGGGAAGGGGAGGCGCTAGAACGCGTCAGGCTCAACGGGTTCGAGCATAGAGACACCCAGAAGCTCTCAGGGGGAGAGCAGCAGAGGGTGGCGCTTGCTCGTGCCCTAGTGCTGGACCCAAAAGTACTACTACTCGACGAACCCACCTCGAATCTCGACCCCGCTAATGCTTCGATAGTATCGGATATTATTGCAGAGGAGGCGGGTAAGCGGCTCATTGTCGTAGCGACGCATGACTACGGGCAAGTCAAGCGACTTGCGGGTCGAGTCATCCAGCTTGAAGGGGGAAAGCTGATCAGTGAGGGGGAGACGGGGCAGGTCTTCGCCGATCCCCGCTTCGCGGAGAACGTCTTCTCCGGCGTCTCGACGATAGTTCAGGGCGTCGCGCAGGTAGACGTAGGCGGGGGCGTCGTCATCCACGCCGCCTTAAACAAAAGTGGCCGTGTAGTTATCCGCATAAGCCCGGAGGCCATTATCCTCTCCAAACAGTTCATTGAGACAAGTGCCCGAAACGAGTATAGGGGTAGAATCGTCGCCGTCGAGGAGCTGGGTTCCATCATTCGACTCAGGATCGATGCAGGCCGAGTCTTCACCGTACAGATTACCCGGCGAAGCCTCGTCGAGATGGGTCTCAACGTAGGCTCCGAGGTCTACATGAGCTTCAAGGCTTCAAGTGTTGAGGCCCTCTAAAACCTAGATAGCGTGCGCAATCGTAATCGTGCTAGCCTTTTTTAAGGGCGTATTATCAGAGTCTATTCTAAGGTGAGGTTATGTCTAAGCTGAAGGGTTCTGAGACTGAGAAGAATCTACTGAAGGCCTTCGCCGGCGAGAGCCAGGCGAGGAACCGGTATACCTTCTTCATGAATGTGGCGAAGAAGGAGGGGTATGAGCAGATCGCGGGAATATTCCAGGAGACCGCGGACAACGAGAAGGAGCACGCTGAGATCTTCTTCAAGCACCTAGAGGGTGGAGAGGCCGAGATAACAGCCGCCTATCCCGCGGGGAAGATTGGGACGACCGCCGAGAATCTCCTAGCCGCCGCTGAGGGGGAGAAGATGGAGTGGGGTACCCTCTACCCCGGCTTCGGGAAGAAGGCGAGGGAGGAGGGCTTCGATAAGGTCGCTGAGAGCTTCAAGGAGATCGGTGATATTGAGGAGAAGCATGAGGAGAGGTACAGGAGGCTTCTCGAGAACGTGAAGGCTGGTACCGTCTTCAAGAGGGGCAAGGCCGTCGAGTGGAAGTGCAGGAACTGCGGTTACGTCCACGACGGAAAGGAAGCCCCGAAGGTATGCCCAGCGTGTAAGCATCCGCAGAGCTACTACGAGCTCCTCGCCGAGAACTACTGACCACGGTTTTTCTATCCTTATTTTATGTCCACGTTGTCGTGGATGCGTTTTATCGCGTTCTCGATCGCCGCGCGCGCGACGCAAATGAGTCACCGATTCTACGGAGAATTATTTTACTGCTCCGAGTAAATAATACCCCTATTAAGCGGAGAAAGAGGGGGCGGCTACTCCTCGCTCTTGAGCTTCTGCTCCAGCGTCTTGAGTTCGCCGTGCTCT
>CAZIKD010000051.1:0-10502 GCA_964539725.1 uncultured Candidatus Bathyarchaeia archaeon
CCGAGGGTGAACTTGGCGAACTCAACGCTGCTCCGGGCCATCCCCTCGATCTTCTGGCGCTCCTCCTCGTTTAGTCCCTTGCTTATACCGCCTGGGACGCCGCAGGTGGGATGAGTCGCCTTCCCCCCGATTATCTCGGTGATTCTCTGCCCGTAGGCGCGGTGCTTTATCACCTCCCTGCCCACGTCTAGGCCGACGCGTTTGAGTACGCCGAAGATGTTCCGCTCAGAGGCGGGGGCGTCGGGGCCGACGATGAAGTCGGGGCCACCCAGGAAGTAGAAGTGGAGGGTGTGGTCATAGATGTAGTAACCGACGTACATGAGTTCCCTGAGCTTCTCCGCCGTCTCAGTTGGCTCGACGCCGAAGCAGGCGTCCAGCGCCTTAGTAGCAGCGAAGTGGTGAGCAACGGGGCAGACACCACAGATGCGGGGCGTGATTATTGGCATGTCCTCCGCTCTGCGCCCCTCACAGAACTTCTCGAAGCCGCGCAGCTCCGGTATCTGCAGGTACGCATTCTCCACATTGCCCTGGTCGTTGAGGAAGATACTGATCTTGCCGTGGCCCTCAAGCCGCGTGATCGGGTCGATGGTTATGGTCTTCATTTCCTGATTCTCCTCCCTATGATGGAGGCTGGGAGCGCGTACTTGTAGAAGGTCCCAATCGGGTCCTTCAACTGCGCCACCACCGTGTCAACGTCGTAGCCCTCATCCTTCTCGTCCGCGAGGCCTATCACCGTGGAGAGGGCGCTGATCATCGCCGAGCCCTGCTCGATGGCGCCGGGACATGCCCCCCCACAGCCCGTGCAGGGCATGTTCGCTCCGAGGCACTTCGCATCGCAGCCCCCACGCGTCGCAGGGCCCATGCAGACAAGCCCCTGCTCCAGCAGGCACTTCTCCGGCTCAGGGGTGAAATCGATTATCCTCTTTATCCCGGCGATCTTCTTCTCCTCCTTCTTCCGCGGGCACTCGTCGCAGACAGCGAGCTCGGGTCCGAGGATGCTCCCCTTGGGTGGTAGCTGCCCCTTAGCTATGGCGTCGACGGCATTGAAGATGAGTTTTGGAGGCGGAGGGCAACCTGGCAGGTAGTAGTCGACGGGTATGACCTGATCGAGGGGCCTCACCGACTCATGGAAGACGGGGATCTCGGAGCTGCCCTCAGGGAGGGTATGCTTGGTTTGGGGCTCTGTCCCCATGGGATTATCTGTCGACTCAGTCGTTTGGTAAACCCTTTCGAAGATGTCCTTACGAGTGCTTAGGTTTGCGAGGCCGGGGACTCCGCCCAGTTGTGCGCAGGCACCGAAGGCGACCATATACTTCGCCTTCTTCCGAAGCAGCTTGGCGAGATGCTCCTGCTCAGAGTTACGGATTCCTCCATTGAAGAAGCATACATCCATATAGCCGTCTTCCATAGCTTCGACGTCCCTGTACTTCACATCAATAGCGACTGGCCAGAAGACGATGTCAGCGATCCGCATCACGTCCAGTATCTTCTCGTCGACATCGAGGACCGCGATCTCGCAGCCCCCGCAGCTGGCGGCCCAGTAGAAGCCAAACTTGAGCTTCTCCAAGTCTATGCCTCCTGCTTCGCCAGCAGGGTGCTGGCATCGACCTTGTTCAGGCCTAATCCGACGTCTTCAGCTGTCATGCCCATAGCTAGTCCGAGTAGCTGGGGGATGTGGACCACTGGGAGGTTGGGGTTGGTCTCTGTCATGAACTGGCATCTCTCATAGGTTATGTAACAGAATGGGCAGCACGTCGCCATGGCGTGGGCGTATTTCTTCACGGTCTCGACTTTGTCCATGCCGACGTCCCACGTCACCTTCTCCCTGATGCCCATGACTGGGCCGGCGCAACATTCACTCTTACCAGGATAGTCGACGCTCTCCGCGCCTGTGGCTCGGATGAGGTCGTCGAGCACCTTGGGATCGTTAGGGTCCTCGAAGAGCATCTCGTCACTGGGCTTGAGGAGGTGGCACCCGTAGTGAGAACCCACCTTGAGCCCCTTGAAGGGCTTGGCAATTGCGCCTTTGACCTTGTCGAGGCCGATGTCCTCCTTGAGCATCCTGACATAATGCTTCACCTCGATGGTACCCTTGAACTGCTTCCCGGTCTCCTTGAGTATCTCGTTTACCTCGGAGCGAAGGACGGAGTCCTCCTTCAGTGCCTTGTTGGTCTTGGTGAGGTTCTCGGTGCAGCCGTTGCAGACGGTGACTATGTCTAGACCCATCTCCTCAGCTATCGCTATGTTTCGTGCGGCTAGGGCGAGGGCTGTCTTCCTGTCGAGGGTCTCCATGTATGTGGTGCCACAGCAGCTAGAGCCGGGCATGTCGAGCAGCTCGACTCCGAGCCTCTCCGCCACCCTCCGGGCAGATTTCTCGTAACCGGGAAGCCTGCTGAGCACTGTGCAGCCGACGAAGAATGCGTATTTCAACTCTAGGCGCCTCCGACGCGGCCGAGGATACCGGTCTTCTTCATAATCGCCTTGATCTCCTCCGTAGCGGGTGTGGGTGCGGGTGGTAGCCCGTCCTCGACGCGCATCTCGTTCTCAAACTCCCCGATCTCACTGATGTAGCCGAGGCGGGAAATAGTAGTGACTATCGACTTAATTGTTGGGTGTATCTTGCCATCGATGAGGGCGAGCTGCCTTAAGGCGCTGATTATCTCACTGACGTGGACCTTCTGAGGGCATCGCTCGTAGCAGGTGTAGCAGCCGGCGCAGAGCCAGACGAGGTCGCCGTCGAGGAGCCTCTCCTTCTGCCCATAGATGGCTAGGCGAGCGATGTTTCTCGGCCTGAACTCCGGGACCCTCTTCGCGATGGGGCAGTCACTTGTGCACGTTCCGCATTGGTAGCATTGCATCAGCTTGTCCGCGCCGTGGGTCGCCATGACCTTATTACGGAACTCCTTCCCCTCGGCGGTGATCCTTATCTCAGTCTGTTCCACGTCATTCGGCCTCCCTGAGGACCTTCGCCACGGTACTAGGTCCCAATTTCTTTAGGTCCTCGGTCATCTCCCTGATGGTCTTCGCGAATTTGTCTCCCTCCGCGGCGCTTATCCACTCGAGTCGGAGCCTCTCGGGCTCTATACCTAGCTGCTCCATGAGCTTCTTCAGCATGGCGACGCGGCGCTGGGCCTTGAAGTTGCCAGAGATGTAGTGGCAGTCAGTAGGGATGTGGCACCCTGCGACGAGGACTCCATCGGCACCGTCCTTGAAGGCCTCGAGGATGTGGGCGGGGTGGACCCTCCCGCTGCACATGACCCTTATCACTCGGAGGTTCGGAGGGTACTGGAACCTGCTCACCCCCGCGAGGTCTGCGCCCGCGTAACTGCACCAGTTGCAGAGAAAGCCAATGAGCTTCGGCTCGTACTCGGCGCTCATTGCTTCGCCTCCTCTAATGCTGCCTTCACTTGGCTAAGTATCTCCATGTCGGTGAAGTGGCCAACCGTAATGGCGCCACTTGGACATGTTGCGGCGCATACCCCGCATCCCTTGCAGACCTCGGCGATGATATGGCTGTGGGTCTTGTCCCCATTCTTCACCATCTCTATCGCCTTGAACTCACAAACGGCGGCGCACATCTGGCACCCGCTGCAGGCGTCCTCGTCTACGCTAGCGATGGCTCCCTCGGCCTCGATCTCGTCGTGGCTGAGGACAGTTAATGCCCTCGCCGCGGCACCGCTTGCCTGGCTTATGCACTCATCAATGGTCTTCGGGCCGTGAGCGAGGCCACAGAGGTAGACGCCCTCTGTCGCGAAGTCGAGGGGTCGCAGCTTCATATGCGCCTCGAGGAAGAATCCATCCTTGCTAATGGGAACCTTGAGCATCCCCGCCAGCTTTCTGTTATCGGTGGATGGCAGGACGCCCGCGCTCAGTACAAGGGCATCCGGCTCTATGATGACGTTTTCCCTGAGGACGGGGTCTAGGACCCTGACCCTGAGCGTGCTCTGCGCAAGGATCTCGGGCTTGTGCGAATCATCGTACCTGATGAAGACGACGCCCTCATCAGCCGCGGCGCGGTAGTAGTCCTCATTGAATCCGTAGGTCCTCATGTCCTTGTAGAGGATATAGACGTCCGCCTTGGGGTTCATCTCCATAACCTTTAGGGCGTTGTTCACCGCCCCCGTGCAGCAGACCCGGCTGCAGTTCGGGTGCTCCTCGTTCCGGCTGCCGACGCATTGGATCATCACCACGGTGTTCGGCTTGTAGCCAGCGTGGAGCCTGTCTTCGAACTCGAGTTGAGTCATCACCCCGGGGTGCTTGCCGTAGGCGTACTCCTTCGGGGTGTACTCGACGCCTCCGGTGGCGACGATGACCACACCATGCTTGATCCGGGTCTCCCTATCTGCACCGACGATTGTGGTCTCGAAGTTACCGACGTACCCGTCGACCTCCGCGACCTGCATCCCCATGTAGAGACTGATCTTGGGACTAGATTTTACCCTGTTAACTATGCTAGCTAGTTCCGCCGCCGGATCCTCTCCGGAGGGGAGGAACTTGATCCTCTTCATATTGCCGCCGAGCTCCGCCTCCTTCTCGACTAAGTGAACATCGTAACCCTGGTCAGCAATCTCCAAGGCAGCGGTCATGCCGCTGACTCCCCCGCCGACTACGAGCGCTGCGGAGGTGACGTGTATCTTATGCTTCTCCAGGGGCTGGAGAAGGCTCGCCTTAGCGACGGCCATCCTGACTAGGTCCTCCGCCTTCCGCGTGGCGGCTTCCTTCTCATGCATGTGAACCCAGCTACACTGGTCGCGTATGTTCGCCATTTCGAAGAGGTACTCGTTGAGGCCAGCCTCCCTGAGGGTAGCTCTGAAGAGTGGCTCGTGGGTCCTCGGCGTGCATGAGGCGACGACGACCCGGTTGAGCTTATGCTCTTTGATGGTGTTCTTTATCCTGTCCTGTGTATCCTGGCTGCAGGTGTAGAGGTTCTCCTCGGCGTAGGCGACATGTGGTAGTTTCTTCGCGTATGCGGCGACGCTTGGGACGTTGACGACACCGCCGATGTTTATACCACACCAGCAGACGAATACGCCGACGCGTGGCTCCTCCTCGGAGACGTCGCGCTCAGCTGGGAACTCTACGAGCTTAACCTGGGTTCCGCGGACTACTGAGATGGCCTTCGCCGCCTTGGCGGCGGCCCCGGATGCCTGGGCAACGCTGTCCGGGATGTCCTTCGGACTGCTGAAGGCACCGCAGACGTAGACTCCCTTCCTACTCGTTTCCAGCGGACTGAAGAGCTTAGTCTCGGCGAATCCATACTTGTTGAGCTGGAAGCCCATCGCCTTTGATAGCTCCTCCGCACCCTTCGGCGGGTTGAGACCCACACCGAGAACAACCATGTCGTAGCGGTCACGCTTGACCTCGCCGTCCTCCTCGTAGGTGAGGTTGAGGCTATCGGTCGCGGGGTCTTGCTGTACGTGGCCGACCCTGCTCCTGATGAACTTTATGCCATGTTCGTGCTCGGCGCGTGTATAATAGTCGTCGAACTCCTTCCCGAAGGCGCGGATATCCATGAAGAACACGCTCGCCTCGAGGCCTGGGTTATGCTCCTGGGCGATAACAGCCTCCTTGATGGCGTACATGCAACAGACACCACTGCAGTAGGGGTTTCCTACGCGGACGTCTCGGCTGCCGATGCACTGGAGGAAGGCGACCCTCTTCGGCATGTCGCCGTCGCTTGGGCGTAGTACGATCCCTCGGTAGGGACCCGTCGCACTGAGGATGCGTTCGAACTCGACGCTGCTCACAACGTTCGGGTACCTGCCGTATCCGAGCTCCGACAACTTGCTCGGGTTGAAGGCCTCGAAGCCGGGGGCCAGGATAACGGAGCCGACATTGAGCTTCACCTCCTCGTCGGCGTCATCGTACCTTATTGCGTTGGCCTTGCAGACCTCGCTACAGATTCCGCAGCCTAGGCACTTGTCCTTGTCGATGGCGTATGTTAGTGGGACGGCTTGGCTGAACCTGATGTAAACCGCCTTCCGCTCATTCAAGTTTGCGTTATAGGCGTCTATTGCGGAGGCTGGGCACTTCGCCGCGCAGTCCCCGCAGCCCGTACACTTCGCGGGGTCGACGCGGTTGGCTTTCTTGAGGATGGTGGCGGTGAAGGCGCCTTCCTCACCCTCTAGGGACTTGACCTCGCTGTAGGTTAGGAGCTGGATGTTGGGGTGGCGGCCCGCGCCGACGAGTTTGGGTGCGAGTATGCACATGGCGCAGTCGTTCGTGGGGAACGTCTTGTCGAGCTGCGTCATAACGCCGCCGATGCTCGGCTCCCTCTCCACCATATAGACCTTGAAACCAGAGTCAGCGAGGTCGAGGGCGGCTTGTATGCCCGCGATTCCACCTCCGACGATGAGTACGCTGCCTGTCTTCTCCATAACCGTTCGCCTCACTGCGTGGCGTAGAGGGGTGTCCCCTCCACTGCCTCCTTCATGTCTACCCAGCCCCTCTGCCTAAGGGCGACCACGTAACTGAGAACGGATCTTGGCTGCATACAGAGCTGCTTAGCTATGTCCTTGACAGATCGTGGCCCGTCTTGTAGGATTATGTGAATGCGGTGGACCTGGAATTCTGTCTCCACTGCTGCCTCCATTTTGGCTGTAAAATCGTTCTGCGCCACCTTCTCTCCGTAGACGTTTCCCTCGGTGACGAGTTTTTCCTCCTTTCCGACTAGGGCGCGTAGCCTGAATCCATCCGCCGCTTCCTTAGCGGCGCGTACGTTGAGGAGCTTCTCCGTATCGGGCGTGGGTGCCCTGAGGGGCGTCGGGCCAACGGCGCGTACTTGCTCCGTGAACTCCTTTACGAGGTTGGCGAAGCGCTGCCCCTCGGCTGCGCTGTTCCACTCCAGCCTTATACGCTGTGGCTCGAGACCCGTCTTGGCGAGGAGCTTCTGAAGGAGAGTGTACTTCCGCTTGGTGTGGAGATTGCCAGTTATGTAGTGGCAGTCGCCGATGTGACAGCCAGTCACCATGACACCGTCCGCCCCAGCCTCGAGGAGACCGAGGACCATTCCAGGCTCAACGCGGCCGCTGCACATGACTTTGATGACTCGCATGTTTGGGGGGTACTGGATACGGCTGACGCCCGCCAAGTCGGCGCCAGCGTAGCTGCACCAGTTGCAAAGGAAACCGATTATTTTTGGCTCGAATGTGCTCATCGTCTAGTCCTCCTCCAGAGCGGCGAGACCCTGTGCCTCTATCTGCTCGTCTGTGAAGTGGTGCATCGTTATCGCCTTCTCCGGACAGGTGGCTCCGCAGACCCCGCAACCCTTGCAGACCGCTGCGATGGTCTCAGCGAGGCCCTTCTCGTTCTTCCGGATTGCGTTGTAGGGACAGATGTCCACACATGTGCCGCAGCCGCTGCACTTCGTCTGGTCAACTTGGCTCATTATGGCTGCCGTGCGCACCCTCTTCTTGGCCATGGGTATGGATGCGCGGCTCGCCACGCCGAGCGCTTGCGTTATGCTTTCACTCACATCCTTCGGGCTATGTGCTGTTCCGCAGACATAGATGCCGTCTGTTGCGAAATCGATGGGGCGCAGCTTGATGTGCGCTTCCATGAAGAAGCCATTCGAGTCGAGAGGAACCTTAAGCAACTGGCTCAGTTCCTTCGCGTCCGCGACGGGGACGAGCGAGGTGCTCAGGACAACCATGTCGGCTTTAATATCGATGTCCTTGTTCACGGTTGGGCTGTACAGGCTCACCTTGAGGCCTCCGGGTTCAGTCGTGACGACGGGTGGTTTATCGGCTTGGTACTTGAGGAACTTGACCCCTTTCCTCTTCGCCTCCTGCTCGAGCCTCGAGTAATGGACGCCGTAGGTCTGGAGGTCCCTATATAGGATGTAGGCTTCCTTCCCCGACTCGATGACTCTGATGGCATTCTTGATTGCTTCGTTGCAGCATATCCTGCTACAGTAGGGTCGCTCCGCATTCCTCGAACCCACGCACTGGATCATCACTATCTTCTCGGCCTCGACGCCTCCAGCCCGGAGGTGGAGTTCGAGCTCATTCTGAGTGATGATGCGCGGGTCTTCGCCATAGTGGTAGAGGTCACTCGGCTTAAGCACATCCGCCCCCACCGCCACAACAATGGTGCCCACGTTGAAACTCTCGGCACCGTTCTTCGTCTCGATACCGATGTCGAAGTTGCCGATGAAGCCGTAGACTGACTTTAGCTTACTCTCTGTTAATACCCTGATCTTGGGGTGGTTGGTTAACCTCTGTATGAGGGGGGTTATAACCTCCGACGCATTTTGCTTGAAGGGAAATAGGCTGTCCAAGTTCCTCAGCTTCCCCCCGAGGCTCAGCTCCTTCTCGACTACAATGACGCAGAAGCCTTGATCGGCTAGGCTCAGGGCAGCGCGCATTCCGCTGACCCCGCCACCTATGATGAGTGTGCTCGGGTTGATGTCTATCTCGGGTTCGATTCCCTGCTCTAGGAGGGTAGCCTTCGCGACAGCCATCCTAACGATGTCCTTAGCCTTCTTGGTCGCCTTCTCGGGCTCTCTCATATGGACCCAGCTGCACTGGTCGCGGATGTTAGCCATCTCGAAGAAGTACTTGTTTACCCCCGCCTCCTCGCAGGTTGCCTGGAAGAGAGGCTCGTGTGTCCGTGGGGTGCAGCTGGCTACGACGATGCGCTCCAGGTTATGTCTCATTATCGCCTCTTTTATCTTGTTTAAACCGTCGCTGCTGCAGGTATACATGTTCTCCTCGGCGTAGGCGACGCCTGGGAGGGTTTTGGCGTACTCGACAAGCTTTGGAACGTTGACGTAGGCACCTATGTTGATTCCACATCGGCAGATGAAGACCCCTATCCTTGGAATGGTCACACTGCCACCTCCATCTTAGCGGCATCTTCGGCTGCCTTCGCCGCCGTCGCGCTGGCTTCGGTGACTGACTCTGGGATGTCCCTCGGTCCGTGGCAGCTACCGCAAAAGTAGATGCCGGGTCTATCCGTTTCGACAGGTGAGATGACGGGGTCGCTGTTCGTGAAGAAGCCGTACTCGTCCTGCCTTATCCCCAGGACGGAGGCCAACTTCGTATTTTCCCTGTTTGGGACAGCTGCTGTGCAGAGGACGACGAGCTCGGCCTCGAGCTTCTCGACCCTGCCAACCTCGGTGTTCTCGTAGAAGATTGTGAGGTTCCTCGTCGTTGGGTCCTCCCGAATCTCCCCCGGGCGCCCCCTGATGTACTTGACGCCCCAGTGGCTCTGGGCGCGGTCGACGAACCCCTGGAATCCCTTCCCAAAGGTCTTGAGGTCCATGTAGAAGATGGTGACATTACTCGAGGGCTCATGTTCCTTAATGAGTATCGCCTCCTTCGTCGCGTACATACAGCAACTCGCGCTGCAGTACGGGTAACCCTTTGTCTGCGTCCGACTGCCGACGCATTGGATGAAGGCGATGTTGTGGCTCACCTTCCCATCAGAGGACCTGTTCAAGACGCCCCCAGTGGGGCCGGAGGCGCAGACTAGGCGCTCGAACTCGAGGGCGGTGAGCACGTTCTTGTATCTCCCGTAACCATACTCCCCAATATCTTGTGGGTTATACTGCTCAAAGCCAGTCGCCGCGATAACACTCGAGACGTTCAGCTCCACCGTCTTTGGATTCTGATCAAAGTCCACCGCCTTGGAGGGGCAGACCTTTTCACAGGTCTTGCAGACACCTTTCATGAACCAGAGGCAGGCATCGCGGTCGATTGTGGCTATAAGGGGTACCGCTTGGGGGAAGGCGAGGTAGATGGCCTTGCGTTGGCCGAGCCCGACCTGGAATACGCTAGGCTTCTTGACGGGGCACTTCTCCGAGCAGAGGCCGCAGCCTGTGCATTTAGAGGCGTCGACGCTGCGCGGGTGTTCCAGTATCTCGGCTTTGAAGTCTCCCACGGAGCCCTCGAGGCCCACGACCTCGCTCTGGGTGTGGATAGTGATATTGGGGTGCCTGTAGCACTCTATCATCTTTGGGGCGAGGATGCAGATGCTGCAGTCCATCGTTGGGAAAGTCTTGTCGAGCTGCGCCATGACTCCACCGATGCTCGGAGTCCGCTCCACGAGGTGAACCTTCATCCCCCTGTCGGCGAGGTCGAGGCTCGCCTGTATCCCCGCGATTCCGCCGCCTATTACCAGCACTGGCTTCATTTTACACTCCTCCGATCCTCTTGAACACAGGGTCGACTGGGCTCAGGTTAAGCTCCAGACCAAGCTCCTCCTGTCCAATCCCCGGGGCTAGACCGAGGAGCTGCGCGTGCTGTGCCAATCCCCCTACTTTCCCGCCGTAGTATTTACACTTTATTGGTTTGTAGCGGTAGGGGGTCTCTGAGACACGCGCAATGAGTTTAGGTGAAACCGTGACAGCGTGGAGGTAAGTATATTAAATTCGGTGATTATTGGATTCTTTAGGACCGACTTCTGAGTCTGAGACGATGGTTGAAACAAAGGATCTACTCGCTCGACTTCTAGACGAGAAGAAGCTGAGCTATTGCCAGGACTGTGGGAGCTGCACAGGG
>CAZIKD010000052.1:0-10267 GCA_964539725.1 uncultured Candidatus Bathyarchaeia archaeon
TCACCGGCCTCTACAGCTACGATCACATCGTCTACAATTACCACAGAGGCAAGGTGGCTCCAGCAGCCGCCACGAAGGAGGTGCTCTTCAGCATGAGTGAGCACCAGAACCGCACATACCTCGCCGTCGTCGATAAGAAGGCGATAGCCAACAGGGTCGCGAATAGGCTCAGCGAGATCACGTATGGCGAAATGGGCGTTGTCGTCGAGGCCCGCATCCTCCCCGAGACCCTTAAGAAGTTCCACATCGCCAACAAAGAGGGCACCAAGGTCATTTTCTTTGAGAACATGAACATCCCGAACATAAACAAGCTCAGCCTCTACGGCCCCGACTTAGTCGACACCAAGCTCTTCAAGGAGTACGACAGCATCGGCGATCCCTGGTACGTCTTAGCAAAGAGCAAGAAGTATGGCTACACCGTCGGTCTCGTCCGAGACGGCTCCGTCACCATATTCAACACCATCGACCAAGGCCAGTACCTACAATACGTCAGGGAGGAAGTGATTCCCATGACACAGCCCCCCAGGGTGCGGAAGGAGGATGAATGATATGATAGACAGGGAACTCGACTGCACTGGCCTCTTCTGCCCCGAGCCCGTATTCCGAACACGCTTGGCCCTTGACGAACTCGACCCCGGCCAGACCCTCGAGGTCCACGCCGACGACCCAGCCGCCTACGAGGATCTACGCCGCTTAGCAGAACGCCTCGGCCACGAGGTCCTCAGCATAAAGAAGGAAGGCGAGGAGACTATCATAGTCATCAAGAAGAAAAAAGATTAACAGTCATTAGGCCGACCGGCTCGTTAAAAAATTTGCAAAGTACAGTAGCACGTAATAAGCCACACGAAGCCTACGATGAAGGTTTTAATCTACCCGTTGCCCAATCAACACAGAAGGCGAATCCCGTTGAAGGCATACATGGACAACGCATCAGGCGCACCGGTCGACCCACGCGTCCTCCAAGAAATGCTACCCTATCTCACTGAACACGTCGGCAACCCAAGCAGCTTCCACAGTGAGGGATTCAAGGCGCTCAAGGCCATGAACAAAGCACGAGAACAGGTCGCTGCCCTCATTAACGCCGACCCCACCGAAATAACATTCACCGCCTCCGCCACCGAGGCAACAAACCTCGCCATCATAGGCGCTGCCAACCGCTATAAGAACAAGGGAAACCGAATAGTCTCCAGCGCTGTCGAACACATAAGCACCGTCAACATCTGCAAGGACCTCACACGAAGTGGATGGGAGTACCAACAGGCCCCAGTCGACAGCCAAGGCGTTATCCTCCTCGACAAGCTCGAAGAACTCGTCACAGACAAAACAGTCATAATCACCATTATGTCCGCCAACGGAGAAATTGGCACAATAGAACCAATCAAGGAGGCTGCCGCCATCGCCCACAGGAAGGGAGCATACTTCCACACCGACGCCACAGCAGCCCTCGGCAAGATACCCCTCGACGTCAAATCCCAAGACATAGACATGATGACACTCAGCAGCAATGACATAAACGGCCCCAAGGGAGTCGGAGCCCTCTACCTCAAGAAGAACATCCGCCCTAGACCCGTCATCATCGGCGGCGGCCAAGAACAGGGCCTCCGAAGCGGCACCGAGAACACGCCGGGCATTGTCGGCTTCGGCAAGGCTGCGGAACTCGCCAAGGTGGAAATGCCAGATGAGATGAAGCGCCTCACCGAGCTCAGAGACCACCTCATCAAGGGTCTCACCACCACCATCCCCGAAGCCTATCTAAATGGCCACCCAATCAATCGCCTCCCGAACAACGCCAACATCCGCTTCAGTTACATCGAGGGCGAAGCTCTAATACTCAGCCTAGACGACGTAGGCGTGCAGACAAACACAGGCTCAGCCTGCGCCGCTAAGACCCTTGAACCAAGCGCCTGCCTCCTCGCCACTGGTCTTAAACCAGAGGAAGCCCACGGCAGCCTCGTCTTCACCCTCGGCAAAGCCAATAATAAGGACCAGATAGACTATGTCATACAGCAACTACCGGGGATCGTCAAGCGCTTACGCGCTATGTCGAGCATAACCCCACAGGAGCTAAAGTAGATGTACAGCGAAAAGGTCATGAACCACTTCAAGAACCCCCGCAACGTCGGGGAGATTGGCGACGCCGACGGAGTCGGCACCGTGGGCAACCCAGTCTGTGGTGACATGATGACCATGTATATAAAGGTGAAAGAAGGCAAGATCGACGACATCAAATTCAAGACCTACGGCTGCGGCGCTGCCATCGCTACAAGTAGCATGACAACTGAGCTCGCAATGGGAAAGACGGTCGAGGAGGCGGATAAGATCACCCGCCAGAGCGTCGCCGAAGCACTGGATGGCTTGCCACCTGTAAAGATGCATTGCAGTAACCTCGCTGCAGATGCCCTACATGAGGCTATAAAGGACTACAAAAAGAAGCAGGAGGAGAAAAAATAGTGAAGGAGAACATAGAAAAGTGCCCGATGTGCGGTTTCCCGAAGGGGGAGGACTGCGAACTAATGGTTGGCAAGGGAGGGGACAAGATCCTCGTCTGCTGCTGCGATAGGCTCCAGAAGAAAAGCGTTAAAAAGCAGTAGCAGCGCGATACAATAGTACCTTCACCGGAGACGATTTCTTGGACAGGTTAAAACTCGCATCGCGCCTCTCTGCTGCTCTCAACGCCCCTCTCATAACCCTCGTCACATTCATCCCGCTCATCTTACTCTATGGACTCGATAAGGCGTTTATCCTCATAGCGATCACGAGTTTATTTGGCTGCGTTCTCCCTCTAGTCATGGTATTAGGGCTGCTGAAGCTAAAAATCATTAAGGACTTCTACGCCTACGACAAGAAGACGCGCTTCATCCCGTTCCTCTGGACAGCACTCTTCTACCTCCTAGGGGTAATAAGCCTCATACTCGTCTCGTCACCCCCAGCAGTCACAGCACTCATGGCTTGTTACTTCGTGAACGGCATCATCCTGATGCTGATAACTTTCAAGTGGAAGATCAGCATACACGCCAGTGGCATCACAAGCCCCTTCACCGCCCTCGTCTACCTTCTCGGAGGCGTAATGCTACCGTTGCTCCTCGTGGTGATCCCGGTCGGCTGGGCTAGGGTCGAACTCAAGGCCCATACTAAGATGCAGGTGACCGCAGGGGCCATCCTCAGCGGTCTGCTCACGTGGGTTCAGATGAGCTTCTACCTACACAGCATATTCATCTAGGGAAAGGGGTCTAGGCCCCGATTATCTTCTCCGCGATACTTTGCCCGAAGGCGTGCGCCCTCTTCGTCTCGTCGCCATTTGGACGGAAGACAAAGTCTATGTCGCTATCCACCAATTGTATCCCGGCGGCCTGCATCTCCGCTTCGACGGCCTTCTTCGCCCCACCAGCCCAGCCATAGCTCCCAAAGGCGGCGCCGATCTTGTTCAATGGCTTCAGCCCACGCATGTAGGCTAAGAACCCTGCAACGCTTGGGAAGATGTGGTTGTTAAGGGTGGGAGACCCGACGAGGACCGCTTTGGCGTCGAGGATGTCCGCGATTACGTCGCTGTTCGGGCTCGCCCCGAGGCTGTGGACCCTGACATCCACGCCCTTCGAGGCGATGCCGTCAGCAATTGCTCTAGCGAGCATCTGTGTGCTCCCCCACATCGTGTCATAGACGACTACTGCCTTCTTCTTCGTCTCCCCGGCGACCCAGCCCTGGTAAGCCTTCAGGATCTTGCCTGGATCCTTGCGCCAGATTATGCCGTGGCAAGGAGCGATCATCTCCACGGGGACTCCCTCCAACGCCTTGAGGGCGCGTGAGACGCTCCTCCAAAGCGGCATTAGGATATTCGCATAGTAGGTCGTGGCCTCCTGCGTCAGCTCCGCCGCGTCAACCTCGTCGTCGAATCGCCCACTCGACGCTAGGTGCTGCCCGAAGGCGTCGTTGCTAAAGAGTAGCTTCTCCTCGGGCATGTAGGTGACCATCGAGTCGGGCCAGTGCGCCATGGGGACAGGGATAAAGGATAGGCTCCTCTTCCCCAGTTTGAGGGTTGGCTTCTTCTCAATGGGTGTCGCCTTGATGTCCTCGCCGTAGTACTTCCAAAGGGTGTTGATGCACCGCTCCGTAGCAATTAACTCGGCGTTAGAGCAGACTTCTAGGACCCTGCGGATGCTCCCTGAATGGTCTGGCTCCGCGTGGTTGGCGACGATGTAGTCGACCCTCTTCGGGTCTAAGATCTCCCCTATCCTAGCGACCTGTTCCTCTGCGAAAGGCGCTTTGACGAAGTCGATGAGCGTCACCTTCTCGTCTACGACGAGGTAGGAGTTGTAGCTGCTCCCTCTGTGGGTGATATAGCTGTGGAAGTTGCGTATGCTCCAGTCCACGGCGCCTACCCAGTATATTCCTTCCCTAAGCTGCACCATAGAAATCAACCTTTGAGGGTTCGAGGGAAGGAGTGAATAAAAGGGTTACGTGAGAGGCACCTCGATCTCGAGGAGGTCGCTCGCGATCAACGTGTGGGGGAATATCCGCCTAGCCACCTCGAGCAGAGGCTCCGCATCCCCGTAGCGGCTGCTAATGTGGGTCAAGATGAGTTGCTTGACCCCCGCCTTCGCGGCGACCCCAGCTGCCTGGCTAACAGTCGAGTGACCATCCTCCGCGGCACGCTCAACAAGTTCGTCCCCAAATGTCGCCTCATGGATAAGAAGGTCGGCGCCGGCTGCCATATTCGTGATCTCCTCGCTGGGCCTCGTATCCCCGGAGTATACGAGGCGCCTACCCAAGCGGGGAGGGTCGGCTACATCGAGAGATCTCACTAAATTATCACCCACCTCGACATCTTTGCCGTCCTGAAGTCTCTTCCATAATTCTCCCTCAGGGACACCGAGAGCACTCGCCTTCTCTGGATAGAACCTACCCGACCTAGGCTTCTCCACCACCGCATAGGACCAGGCCTCTCCCCTGTGATCCGCTTTGCATACCTCGACGGTGAAACCCTTCGATTCGAACTCTACCCCTGGTTTCGTTATCTCGTGGACAGTAACAGGGAACCCTGGGCCGCCGAGGGTGGTTGAGACCCCTTGGAGGAAAGCGTATGTTCCTCGGGGGCCGTAAACGTCAAGGGGCTCCTCCCTCCTCTGCAAGGTCATGGATTGAAGGAGGCCAGGCGCGCCGAGTAGATGGTCGCCGTGGAGGTGTGTGATGAAGATCTGCTTAACCCTGCTGAAGCCTATGTGAGCGGCGACCATCTGCCTCTGGGTCCCCTCGCCACAATCTAATAGAATGACATTGCGCCCCATCTTGACAGCGACTGAAGAGGAGCTCCTCTCGGGAGTAGGCATACTCCCGCTCGTACCGAGGAATACAACCTTCACGCCAGTCAGCTCCAGCGGCTCAGGATCGTGCGCCCCGCATTAAAACACCTCAGTGTCTTGGCTGTGCCTCGAGCCAATGGATCGTCTCGAGGGCAGCACCGCAGCCGCTCCCGCAGCTCGTAACGACTTGACGATAGTTCCTATCGATGAGGTCCCCCGCCACAAAGACGCCGGGCTTGGATGTCTTGACCCCGTCGGTCTTAGGATAGCCAGCTTCATCCATCTCGAGCTCCCCACGGAGCACTGTGGTGTTTGGATTCCAGCCAATCGCCAGGAGGAGACCATCAGTGTCTACTACCTTCACCTCCCCCGTTTTCAAGTCCCTAAGCCGGACACCATTTACCCGCTTCTCGCCTAGTATCTCCTCAACCACGGTGCTGTAGAGTAACTTAATCCTCGGCTCGCCAAGTGCCTTATCTGTAAGGCATCTGCAAGCACGTAGTTCGTCTCTCCTGTGTACTATCGTGACCTCGGATGCGAACTTTGCGAGGTCTAACGCCTCCTGCAGCGCGGAGTCGCCCCCACCCACAACGACTACCTTCCGGTCCTCATACAACAGAGCGTCGCATGTAGCGCAAACGAAGACACCCCTCCCCATGAGGCGATCCTCACCTGGGACGCCGAGCCTCATGTGGGTCATCCCCGTGGCCACAATTAAGGAGGAGGCCTCATAAACACGATCTCCCACCCAGACCCTATACGGGTTAGATGCGAGGTCCACACGTGTGGCATCGGCCTCGATAAACTCGGCGCCGAACCTCTCAGCGTGTGCCTTGAACCGTTCAGAGAGCTCGGGGCCCGTCAAGCCGTCAGGGAAGCCGGGGTAGTTTTCGACCTGATAGGTTAAGGCGATCTGCCCCCCAACCATGGGGCCAGTGATGACGAGCGACTTTAATTTACCACGAGCAGCGTAGAGTGCCGCGGTCAATCCGGCGGGCCCAGCGCCTAGAATTATGACATCGTACATAAACCCAACTCTCAGGCACAGTTCTTGAGGAGATTCTCGATTGTACCCTGAAGGTTCGTGGTTGTCTCCAGCCCCACTATCTCACCTACCTCGACACCCCTACAGTAGACCTTTAAAGTGGGGGTCCCGACGACCCCCTTCTCAATAGCGAGTCGGCGATTTTCCCTGCTATCCATAACGTTTAGACGAACCAGCCTTGCTCTTTCTCCGAGTTTCTCAGGGAGCCCTACGACGGTGGGCTCGATCTTCTTGCATAGGGGACACGACTGGTGCCAGAACTCGACTACCACAGGCGTCTTCGATGAGACAACCTCCCGGTCCCAGTCAGTATGCTGGAGGTTTACAATCGACAAAGGGGTTCACTTGATGAGGATCGGTAAAGGCCGGATTTAACCCGTTCCCCGGTTAAACCTCGGCGAAGTTGAGGGCGCCGTCCGTTATCGATAACTCGTATAGCATATTCGGGTAGGGCTTGAGTCTGAAGCTTTCTAACTCTTCACCAGTCATGATTAGGGTGAGTTTCATCTGCTCGTAGTCCCTCCCCATGCCAGGCAGAACGCTCTGAAAGCTCTTTGTTACCTGTACGACCATCTGCCCTATCTCCTCGGGGACGTCGGGGTTAGTCATCATCATCACCGGTGGGCGCTGCCTTACCTCTACGAAGTCTATCTGGAAGCACTCACGTCCCTCCATGTCCTTCACCGACTTGACGGATTGGACCTTGATCCTGAGTTTAGAGCTGATCATGGTCTTCGCCTCATGAAGACGAAGAGCGTAGTATAAAGGAGTTGGGAAAACTAGATGATTTCTTTCAGTTTATCGGCGATGAGACCTGAAACAGTCACTTTGCTGAAGGGTGTCTCAATTGTGTCTGTAGAGAGGATGGGATCTGCCCCGGCTTTCCTGATCTTCTCCTCCGCCCCAGGCATGTAGAGTACGTGGGTACAGGACGCCGCCACCTTCTCCGCACCTTGGTCTACGAGCGCCTCAACCGCTTTCGCCATAGTCCCACCTGTACTAATCATATCGTCGAAGACGACTGCCCGGTGACCGGCGATGTCTAGATCCTTGATCCCCATCTTGATCTCGCCCGTCTTCTTGTCGCGTGTCTTCTCGAAGTAGTTGTAACCGCCGCCGAGGATCTTTGCCGCTGCCTCTGCGATGTAGAGGGCACCTTTATCCGGGGAGAGGCTGTAAGCCTTGTCGAAGCCCTCCTTCTTCAGATATTCCGCGAGCAGGGGGACGGCTGAGAGGTTGTGCACCTTGACAACGTGGTCCGCCTCAAAGGATCGTATCGAGGCCTCGTTGTGTATGTTGACGACTACTAGGTCGGTGACTCCGGAGGCCTCGAGAAGGCTTAATACGACGTCAAGGCTCAGAACCTCCAAATCGAGGAACCTTTTATCCTGTCGGGCGTAAGCGAGGTAAGGGACAACAGCGGTTATACTGTTCGCTCCGAAGTCCTTCGCAGTCTTTGCTATGAGGAGGAGCTGCATGAGCTTCGAGTCAGGATTCGGAGCCGTAGTCTGCACTATGACAACCTTCTCGCCGGCAACGGGTTTTGTTAACTTAAAATAACTCTCCCCATCAGGGAAGACGCGGTGTTCGACGGGATGCGGCTCCACGCCGAGTGCCTCGGCGATCCTCCAACCGAGTCCGAGAGAAGAGGGACCGGGGATAACGATCATATGGGGGAGGATTGTTGTAACCAGTAGATAAGTAGCCCTATTAGATCATCGTGAATAGCACGAGAAGACCCGCCGTGATGGCAGCGGCTGCCCAGACTCTCTTGTCCCACTTGTATATCTTCATCCCGTCGAAGACGCCGAAGGGGATGAGGTTAAAGAGAGCGAGGAAGGCGTTTATCTCGATACCGTAGAGGAAAAGGAGGTTTGGTGAAACGAGGTAGAGGAACAGATAGATTAGGGCTTGGGCTATGTTCGTAGCCGGTCCGGCTATCGAAATCTTCCCGTAATCGTTCCAGTTCAAGAGGCCTGCTATCATCACAGCCCCGGGGGCAACAATCATCAGAGGCAGCACGGAGGCCTGCAGTAGGACAAATGAGAGGATGGTGAATAACAGTCCTGTTGCGCTTAACCGGAACTCAGCCCACATCCCCAGTCGTTGTGCCGCGAACTTGTGGGCTAGCTCATGGAGCATGAATGCGAGTGCCAGAATCGCAACGATTCCCATGACGAATAAGGGTTGGATAGAGAAGTAACTCCATATCTTAATGAATGGGATTGTTATGATGACGAGGAGCCCTATTGCGAGGTCCCTCAACTCCTTCCTGCTGAACCAGTATGGGCGTATGATTCTGCTCGTCGAGTAGCTGCCATAAAACCCGCCCGATGAGGTGTACTCCCCGACCTGTACTGTGTTCGGCTTTGTCTGGTCGTACCTACCCTTACAGTCGTGGAACTCGGGTAGCCTGTGCTGCTCGCAGTAGTAGCCCCCGCAATAGTTGCACTTGAAGGGCATGTATGTCTCGACGCCGCACTTATCGCATTTGACCATGTGACCCTATCCGAATTAGGCAGGTTGCCCCACTTTAAGACTTTTCTAAACGGAGAAACGAGTAAAAAACAAACTACGCCGTGGCACGCTTTATCGCGGCGACGATCTTCTCCTTGCTCGGGAGGAGCTCCTTTTCGAGCTTTGGGTTGAAGGGAAGCGGGATGTTGGGTGTTGCGACGCGGATCGGGGGGGCTTCTAGACTCTTCAGCGCCTTCTCCGCGACCAGGGCGACGACCTCGCCGCTGAAACCGTAGTGGAGGTAGTCCTCGTCGACGACGACTAGGCGACCGGTTTTTTTGACGGAGTTTACTATCGCCTCCTCATCGAGGGGAACTAGTGTCCGCGGGTCGATAACCTCGACGCTTACCCTCCCTCTTAGCTCATCGGCGGCCTTCATCGACTCTTGCACCATGAGGCTTGTGGCGATGACGGTTATGTCCTTGCCCTCCCTGACAAGATTGGCTACGCCTAAGGGGACCTCATAGGTTTCCTCCGGTACCTGTCCCTTGGCTGGGTAGAGGAGTCTATGCTCCATGAAGATCTTCGGGTTAGGGTCGCGTATGCTGCTGATTAGTAGGCCCTTGGCATCGTAGGGGTTACTGGGAACAACCACCTTTAGACCTGGCATGTGGGCGAATAAGCCGTGGAGACTCTCGCTGTGGGTCGCACCACTACTCGTGCCTGCGCCTGCTAGAACGCGCAGAGTCATGGGAACGCTAATTACTCCTCCACTCATGTACGTGCTCTTAGCGAACTGGTTGAGTATCTGGTCCATGGCGACCAGACCAAAGTCGACGAGCATGAGCTCCACGACGGGGCGGTAGCCAGCTATTGCTGCGCCGACGCCTGCGCCTATGAAAGCGGTCTCGGTTATTGGTGCGTCACGTACCCGCTCTCGCCCGAATCTCTCCTTGAGCCCTCTAGTCGCTTCCCTCCACGGGCTGGAAACGTTCTCACCGAAGACGATGACCTTGGGGTCCCGCTCCATCTCCGAAATATGAGCCTCGTTAAGGGCTTGACCGAAGCTAATCTCACGCAGGGGCACCTTAATCAGCCTCCTTGAAGACACACGAGTAAGCCTGCTCAGACGCTGGCTCTGGGCTCCTGAGACCAAAATCGATGGCTATCTGGATCTTGGCAGCCTCATCGGCCTTGATCTGTTCGTCGAGCTTCTGAGGTATCTTCTGTTTAAGCAAGTCTATGGGATCCCACTGCCTCTCCTTCTCATTCGCCTCGAGACGCCCCTCTAGGTTGCCCTCGAGCTGGTGAACCTTAAACTCTAGCAACGTGGGGCCTTTCCCTATTCGTGCACGCCTGATGGCCTTTCCCGCGGCCTTGTAGACATCGGCAGCGTCCCAGCCGAGGTGAGTCGAGCCGGGCATGCCGTAGTTCTTCGCCCGGAGGCTGATCTTATCGATGCTGAGCT
>CAZIKD010000053.1:0-10146 GCA_964539725.1 uncultured Candidatus Bathyarchaeia archaeon
CGCTCTCCGGCTCCGGAGGCCGACGCCTTATCCGCTGGGCTACGGGCTCGCACCACCTAGGGTTCAAGGTATAGGGTTTTAAAACGTTTCCACATGCTTCGACAACTTGCGTCAGGGTAAATAATGTAATAAAAAGAATTTTTACATCTTATCTGGAGCTTGTTCTTTGGGACATGGAGATATTAAGGTCGTTTAGCTCATAGGGAGCAGCCATATCCGCGAGACTTGTAATAATCTGCACCGGACCGCCGCGCAAGATAAATGATCCCCTCTCATTTAGGCTGTGCAGCGCATGCTTCACGGTAACTGCTTTTCAGAAGTAGCTGGGCGTGCTCGACTATCGTGGGGCCTATGCCACCCACCTCGGTAAGAGTCCCTGTCAGCTTCTTGGTCTTCCCCGAGGCTGATACGCGTACCTCCGCGGAGGCCAGTTCCTCAATGACTCTTAAAGGGGTATCGAACTTTTCGAGGAGGTCCTCGGCGGAGGTGGTTCCGATCTGGGGGAATCCGGAGAGAAGAAAGAGTTGCTGTTTGTTTAGAGGGAGGCTCCTGTCGACGCTGCGGAGCTGTATTACCCTGTTTTCCTTGGTCTGCTCCCGGTAGGCTAGGCGCTGAAGGAGTATCGCGGTGGTTTCGGTATCCTCAGTGGGGAGAACACTTATCCCGTAATCAAGTGCGAGGCTGCTCAGAGCGCCGTAGACGGCAGCGGGCTTCATCGCGCTGCGGCGGAGCACCCTGCTCAACTGTCCCTCAAGCACGAGGACGGGCCTCTCGTACGCCTCGACCATCGCCTTCACCTGGCTGAATAGACGCCCATCCTTGACGCTGCCTAGGAAGTCGCCCACATCTTTCCTCTCTACCCCCACCCTGTCCGAGACCACGTAATCGCAGACCGTGAGCTTCTGAACATCGACTTGCACACCAGATAAGCGTAGATAGTTGATGATGTCCCTTCGGGCACTCGCCTCGTTGCTGTCGACGCAGATATGTAATTCTTCAGTCGTTGCTCCTCACCTCGAACTCTAACTCAACGCGACGGGGAGCCTCTGAGCCCTTAAGAGTCTTTAGGTAGCCAAGGACGATGTTGGCTAGGGTTGACCCAGTGAACTTGTTGAGCGGGATCGTCGAGCCGTCGACCCTCAGCATAACCTCGCCACAATATTTGACGCACTTCTCAGCCTCACACTTTCCCTGTAGGATGGCCTTCCCCATCTCCCTGCAGGTCGGGTAGCCGCATGCCTTGCAGTTCAGACCTGCGAGCAGGGGATATGCATGTTTCTCGATGATGTCGGTGAGGGCGATCGAGTCGCTGAGAGGTATAGTTGGTATCCCCACAATTTTACATTCCTTCCCGTCGATTTCAACGGCGGCGATCTCTAACCCAGTCTTAAGCTTCTCGATCTCGTCAGGGCTCCGGATTACTATGACTCGAGGGGCGATATCGAGGGTCTTGAAGCCCTCCATGACTATGAAGTCAACCTCCCCAAGTGCGTCCGCCGCCCTCTGCAGATTCATCGCACGTCTCAGAAAAATCGCGGTGCGTTTATCAGAGATTATCGCCGTGGAGACAGCCCCAGCCTGAGCGTGGCGCCAAGTATCCGTCCCAGCCTTATCAAGAGGCTGATCATCCGCCGTGTGCTTCAGGGTGCCTACTTGATACCCCCTCCGGGTGAGCTCCGAGACAATGGCTTCAACTACCCTCGTCTTCCCAGCGGCTTTGAAGCCAACGACCATGACTGCTCTGGGTGCCCCCATGCCACCTCATTACGCCCCCGCGGTTATATCCCCTGTGGGCGCTCTCAACACCTAAATAACAGTGTTGCAGGCGACTCCTAGTTTATCGGACTCAGGTTCTTCAGCTTTGCGTCAGCGAACGTACGCCCATTAAAGGAATTGGACCCGCTATACCAATTTTTTAAAGGGGTCGACGCCGGTGATGCAGAAGGTACAGATCTTACCTCGGGGGAGCCCTATTGATTCGACAACGTTCTCAGGGGTGTTATAGAGTACATGGTCTATACTGGGGAGACCTCCCGCAACTAGGCGCCCGATATCCTCAATGCTCTTCCCCTTGAACGGCTTTGCGGCGAGGGGTTTGTCAGCTGGGTCGCTGAAGCAGGGGTAGAAGATGGGAGCGTAGCTGACGAGGAAGTCGACCTCGGTCGCTCCCGCCTTGCGTAGGCTCTTGGCGACGGATTCGCTGACTGTCCCCCTGACTATGCTATCGTCGCAGATGGCGACCTTCTTCCCCACAACTGTTGCACGTATCACGTTATGCTTGAGGTCCGAGGCGGTCTTCCGGAAAGCGGGGTCGTATATCAGGTATGTGCGGCCGAGGTAAGCGTTCTTTATTATTCCCTCGTCTGCTTGGATACTCAACTCTTCAGCGACGCCTGTGCAGACGCTGCGCCCCGAGTCTGGCACGGGTATGACGGCGAGATCTCCACGTGGTCCATTCTCGACGCCGTATTGTTTCCTCAAATTGTGGGTTTTTACTAGGGCGTGGCCTAAGTTCTTGCGGGCAACATGGACGCTCTTCCCTTCCATGACGGAGTCTGGACGGCCAAAGTAGACCCATTCGAATGCGCAGTGAGTTGGACGAGGTTCTATTACCTGCTCCTCCCTGATCCCCTCGGAGTTAATGTATATCATCGAACCCGGTACCACATCCCTCCTATCATCGAAGGTCTCGCCCATACCCTCCAAGACATCGACTGGGGCTGATTCGGAGGCGACGAAAAGCTTCGTCTTAGTCCTCGCAACATGTAGAGGCCTGACTCCCATGGGGTCTCGGGCCACGATGAGGGTGCTCCTCTCCTCCTTTTTATCCAGGACAACGGCTACCAAGCTATAGTAGGCTGTGGGTAGGCTCCAGATGGTCTCCCGGAGGGCGGGAATGATGCTCGTCCCATTGAGCTTCGCGTTAAGGACATCAAAAAAGGCCTTCTCGTTCGACTCCTCCGGCTTCTTTGGGATATAGCCGTCGAGGGCTAAGGCGATCTTGTATCGATCAGTGTCGAGGACCCTAGGTGGGATACCAGCCGCGACGCTCTCACCCGAGGCGCAGCCAACGACGACGTAATCGTCGGGGTGGCTGAAGGAGACATAGCGTTCGTCGAGGACCCTGGATACTAGGCCCGTACCGTTCCAGACTCTTAGGCTCCTGTCACCCGCTGCAGCGACACCTGCGCTTTCCTGGCCACGGTGCTGGACGCCGTATAGGGTGTAGAGGCTCTTCCTCCCTACATCCTCTCGCGCGTATACACCTATCACGCCCTGCATGTCGTTTCAGTGGGCGCGGCGGGGATAAAAAACAGTCGCTATCAGCTATTACGCATCCGTATAGCCCGGTTGGGTGATAGTATGAACGGGGGCAAGTAGGCTGGGATGTTACTGAAAGGCAGGACCTCGGGAGCGAGCCTCAGTCCGAGCTCCTCAATCATGAAGACGCGGCGGAGCTGGATACGGGTCCATGCCTCTGGGTACTTTTCCTCGAGCTCCCCTCTGAGTTTGACGTCTGCGAGGGCAAGAGAGTCTTCAACATTCGTCGTATAGTATTTTGTTCCCGTCGAGGGGATCACGTCGACGTGGATAGCCATCCCCGAGTTGAGCCTCTCCTTCGATCCCTCGTAGGATGGGCTGCTCAGCCACTCCTCAAGGCTTGTGATGTGGCCGGGGTTTAAGTGGACGCCGAAGAAGGAATCGCCGATGCGATCGTGGACCGCCTTCCACAGCTCCCCCCCGGTGACGCCTATGTGGAGCTTTTCGTACCAGGATGCTATCGCTTCGTAGTAGGGTGCAACGAGCTTGGGGACATAGTCCCGAATTGTTTTCGGCAGCTCCTCATCCGACGCGACAACGAAGCCCGCTCGGGCGTTCAAGCTCCCCCAGGCACCGTAAGCCATTGTGAAGGGATCACCACGCTCGATGACGCGGCTGCTTGGGCTCGGAAGTCCCATGCGAGCTCTGGGGCCTGTGCTGAGCATGAGGTGGCAGCTGAGGGGGAGGCCGTTGAGCCGCATGAGACGGACGGCCTCGTGTTCAGTCATACCGGGATGGAGGCCGAATAGTACGTCGCGTAGTGCCTGGCTCGTCTGTGTGCCTATGTACTCGAAGCGGGCAAGCTGGTCGACGTCGTTTATGGCGCGGATGCCATCAGTAGGGTGGAGAAGGAGTGTGTTTGCATTCGTCACGTTTCCCTTCCCTGCCATCTTCCGGATCGTGTCAGCGATGTAGCTGGGTATCTCAAGTTTTGCATCTGGTTCATCTATCTCGACACTCGTGAAATACTTCCATCCAGCGACGCCTAACTTGCCACCACGCTTGACCCCGCCCGAACTCAGGATATTCTTGAGAGGCTTACTTTCGCCTCTGGGTTGGCTAACCAGGCTGAAGCTTTGAAAGAGGACGATCCTTAGTCTCTTCTCTATAGGACTTATCCCTGTGTAGCCGAGACCCTCGTTGCCTACGACTAGGATAGGCTTCACCTCCTTCGTCAGGTCAAGGATCAGAAGGGTCTCCTCAAAGCGCGGGTCGTAGCCTGTTAGCCATGCGATGTTGGCGTAGTGCTCCCTGTCCCCGTAGACGACGAAGGAGTCGTACCCACACTTTCTAGCCTTAACACGAAGCTTGCTAATCCTATCAAGGTAGGTCTCTGGAGGGATTGTCGGCTCCCTGATAGGGGAGCCGAAATCGGGCAACTTGAACTCAAAGAGCTCGGCGTGGCGCGCCAACGGTTTCACCAATAAGGATACTGGATCATTGCGGTTATCAGCCTTAGGCTGGGTGACCCCTGAATTCTTTAACAACTTAATAGAAGGGTTGATCAATGAGCCACATGGGTTTCTATGTTGGCGTCGATTGCGGCTCGCAGGGAACAAAAACCGTCGTGATCGATGGGGAAGACGGTAAGGTTCTCGGAAGTGGCTACGTCGGTTATGGCCTAATAGATGGGTTGCCATCCGGGCACCGAGAGCAGCATCCATCCATCTGGATCGAAGCGATGACGAGGTCGGTCAGGGACGCCCTAAACGAGGCTAAGATTAGGGGCAAGGTCGTAGGTCTAGGCGTCTCAGGGCAACAGCATGGCTTCATCCCCCTCGACGCCCACAGGGAAGTCATACGTCCCGCGAAGCTATGGAACGACACAAGTACAACCGAGGAGTGCAGGTGGCTTATCGAGCGCCTCGGTGGAGTGAGGGAGGTGGTGAAGCTAACCGGCAACACCATTCTCCCGGGGTTCACTGCAGGGAAGATACTCTGGCTCCGTTGGCACGAGCCTGAGAACTACGCCCGCCTCGCGACGGTGCTCCTTCCTCACGACTACCTCAACTACTGGCTCACGGGGAGGGTGACGATGGAACCTGGAGACGCTTCTGGGACAGCCCTAATGGATGTGAGGACCCGGCAGTGGAGGAGAGAGATTGTCGAGACCATTGACCCAACACTCTTGGTGAAACTTCCTAGGATCAATGCATCCAACGAACCCTCGGGCACTCTGAGACGGGAGGCTGCAGAGAGGCTAGGGCTCCCGGAGGGAATCCTCGTGAGCGCTGGGGGCGGCGACAATATGATGGGAGCCATAGGGACGGGGAACACCCGTCCCGGCATCGTCACCGTCAGCCTCGGTACATCGGGGACAATCTACTCATATTCGGGGAAACCCGTCGTTGATCCCCTCGGAGAAGCTCACGCCTTTTGCGATTCAACCGGGGCCTGGCTCCCCCTAGCCTGCACGATGAACGTTACAGTCGCTACAGAAGTGGTCAGGAGTCTCCTCGCGCTTAGCTACAGGGAGCTGGAAGAGATAGTGGAAGCGACGTCAGTGGGTTCTAACGGCGTCCTCCTTTTACCGTATCTCACAGGGGAGCGGACACCAAACGTCCCCAACGGTAAGGGCGTTCTCTACGGGCTTACACCCGAGAACTTCAATAAAGGAAACCTCATCCGTGCCGCTATGGAGGGGGCGACGATGGGGCTTAACTTTGGCTTCAACCGCCTTAAGGAGATGGGTATTGAGCCGAGCGAGGTCCGGCTCACTGGCGGAGGCTCGAAGAATCGGGCGTGGAGGAAGATATGCGCCGACGTCTTCGGTGTCGAGACCGTCTGCCTACGGGTCGACGAAGGCGCCGCATACGGCGCAGCGCTTCAAGCACTCTGGACTCAAGGCGGCAGTAAATCCATCTCGGAGATAACCGACGCCTTCGTCCACCTAGACGAGTCTACTCGGGCTAAGCCGGATAAGATCAATATTGAGACCTATAGAAGGCTACAGAGGCTGCAGAACAGGCTCAGCCTAGACCTCAGAGGCGCCTTTGCTTCCTGACCCGGAAAGCTGTTTTATCACCTCAGGTATTTTCAACCCATGCTTGACCTGAGACCCCAGAAGATTGAGAGGACCCCGGAGGAGATGCTCATGCACCTCAAGGGGTCGAGGCTGAGGCTGCGCTTCAGCGTAGGCGTTTGGTATTTCTACCCCGGAGGGGGACGCTTCCACGACGCCTACATAGAGAAAGGCACCATTGCTAACTGCATCGATAAGATCAAGGAGATGAAAGACGACGGAATTGTAGATGGTTCTCTATGCGTCGAGGCACACTACCCCAACGAAGTAAACAGAGAGAACGTTCACCTCTACAAGGGGCTCGAGAAGGAAACCGGCATCAGACTCATCACATGCATCCCCATGCTTTTCTTCGATAGGCAGTTCGAGTTCGGTAGCCTCAGCAACCCCTATGCTAATGTGAGGAAGCTTGCCACGGACCGTCTTAAGGAGAGCCTCAGGCTCAATAAGGAGCTGGGGACCGACGTATGCGTCATTTGGCCGGGGATCGACGGGTATGAGAACCCGTTCGGCCATGACTACTACGGGATGTGGAGTCGCTTCGAGAGAGCCGTCGCGGAGGCTATGGATGAGGTCCCCGGGATTAGGGTGGCGATGGAGCCGAAGCCATACGAACCCCGGGGGAACAACATATACAGGAACACAGCGAATGGGCTGCTCTTCGCGAGAAACGTCGAGGCACTCCTGAAGCATAAGGAGAACTTGGGGCTGCTCAAGGAAGGACACGCGATGGTGGGGCTAAACCCCGAGGTAGGCCACGTCCTGATGGGCCACGAGGACCTCCCGGGGGCTTTCGCCTCTGTCCTCAGGGAGGGGCGCCTCGCACACAGCCACTGGAACAGCCAGCCCCTCGGCAACTACGACCAAGACCTCAATGTCGGTGTACTAGGTATCGACCAGATGCTAGCAACACTCCTCGTCTTCAAGATGTATGACTACACTGGCTTCTACGGAATCGATATAAACCCTGAGAGGATGCCTGTCGATAAGGCGATCGACCTAAACATGAACGCCTTAAATGGTGGGGCGGAGGTCGTGAACAACCTCGACTACGAGGCGCTCGTTGAGGCGATGAGTGACCCAGCGGGGCACAGGGGAGCCATCGAGGAAACGCTAACGAAGGCGTGGGCACCCAAGGGCATTAAGTTGAAGAAGAAATTTCGCTGATTTAACGGTGAAGAAGCATCTCGAAACCATTAATGGCCCCGCAGTGGCTCATCACTTGTATGATGAGAGCAGGGCGAGTGTTACCCCAAGTATACGGACCTATTATATTTCCTGCCCAGAAGAATAAGCTAAGGACGCTCGAAACAAGAATCATCGCCCTGTCTCTCATCGCGCGCGCCACATGTACGCTTGAAGGGAAGACCCCTAAAAGGAGAAGCTCCGCTTAACCTTTCCGAAAATATTTAAGATGTACCATTGGAGGACATGAACTAAATCCACCTCGTAGTCGTTTAGTCATCTTTCCTGCACTGAAGCCATCGTCCATCAGCTTGTCAACTTGTCCTGACCCTACATCTCACTCCATAACATACCTTCTTTTTTTCTCGCCAAATAGTCCAACTGATTCCGATTCCACAGTTGTCCACCGTGAATGGCCTATTCTCCGATGACGTCCAAAGCTAACTCAAACCGTCCATGGTTATAAATTATAATCTCCGCTCGTCCATGGTTCGGGGCACTGGTTCCTCCGTTTCTCCGTTGTACAATCCGTCCCTCCACGCTTGGCTTAACTCCAGTACGGACCCCTCTAGTCTGCACGTAGTCTCCATAGTGTAGCCTGTCTGGGAAATCTGGAGTTGCACACATCGCACCTGCACCCACGGACGAAAAGTGGACGGAGGGACGGAGCCGGACGATGGATGGAACGCTGGAATCTTGGACGGATTCATTCACGAAGCTGGAAAAACTTGGACCCATCTGGACTATTGAATCGAGTACGCTAGCGTCCACATTAATATGGCTCGACGCTCACTCCCTCGACGCCGCGGAAGTGCTTGGCGTTTCTCGTTAACACCTTCTCACCATGAATCTATGCTATCCCAGCGATCGTGCGCGCGGACGATTCCGTCGCAAGCATGAAGACACTATTTATGCCCGCGCGAGCCTGCTGGAATCTGGGGATAAGACCACTGCTTATATTGAGGGCCATTCATTTATCGTCGAAAGGTGGCTTTGTTGAGGGTCGCCGTCGTTGACAAGGATAGGTGCAAACCGGATAAATGTGATCTGGTCTGCATTAGGTTCTGCCCGATGGTTCGAACCAGGAAGGAGGCGATCCGCATTGGGGACGATGGCAAGGCTTACGTGGCGGAAGTGATCTGCAGCGGCTGCGGCATTTGCGTAAAAAAGTGTCCATTCGACGCCCTTCGTATAGTCAATCTGCCAGATGAGTTAAAGACAGATCATACTCACCGCTTTGGCCCCAACGCCTTCACCCTTTATAGACTCCCCACTCTTAAGCAGGGGAGCGTCGTCGGCCTCCTAGGCCGAAATGGCATGGGGAAGTCTACGATAATCCGCATTCTCAGTGGGGAGATTGTACCCAACCTCGGCAACAGCATGGAACCACCTACGAAGCAGCAGGTCGAGGAGAACTACGCTGGGCAGCCAATGTACGACTACCTAGATGCCCTTTATGGGGGCCGCATCCAGGTCGTGCACAAGCCCCAGTACGTGGACAGGATACCTAAGGTCGTCAAGGGAACCGTAGGAGAGGTGTTGAGGAGGTTCGATCAGCGTGGCATGCTTGAGCAAGTTGCGAAGGAGCTCGAGCTTGAGTACCTCATGGACAGGCAGTTAGATGTCCTCTCCGGGGGAGAGCTTCAACGTGTAGCCATTGCTACAACTGTCCTCAGGGATGCTAAGGTTTACCTATTCGACGAGCCGAGCAGTCACCTCGACATCTATCAGCGCACCAAGGCCGCTAAGGTGATCCGTAGCTTAGTTGACATTGATAAGATGGTCGTTGCTGCGGAGCACGACCTCGCTATCCTCGACTACATGAGCGATGACGTCTTTCTCCTATATGGTGAGCCCGACGTCTACGGAATCGTGAGCCGCATCCACACGGTACGCGAGGGGATAAACATCTATATCAACGGCTATATCCCCGATGAGAACATTCGCTTCAGGGAGTCCCCCATCAAATTCCACGATAAGCCCCCGAATATCGACATGGGCAGAACCCGCCCACTCCTCAAGTGGAGTGAGTTGAAGAAGAGGTACGGCGGCTTCAGCCTCGATGTCGAGGCGGGAAAGATAGGCATCGGGGAGGTTGTGGGCATCCTTGGGATGAATGGGATCGGCAAGACGACGTTCATCAAGATGCTCGCAGGAGTCGAGCAGCCCGATGAGGGCGCTGTTTCCAACCCTACCCTCAAGGTGAGCTATAAGCCTCAGTACATAAGCAGTAGCAGCGTCGATGGGACTGTAGAGCAAGTTCTCCGTAAGGCGGCTGGGGAGAAATACGGGGAGCATTGGTTTACCGCCGAGGTCATAGAGCCCCTCCATGTCCGTATGATGCTGGAGAGGGACGTAAAGATCCTCTCCGGGGGCGAGTTGCAGCGCGTCGCCATAGCGGAGTGCCTTATTAGAAACAGCGACATCTACCTCCTCGATGAGCCAAGCGCTTACCTCGACGTCGAGGAGCGCTTAGCGGTAGCGAGGGCGATCCGCCGTATCACCAAGATGAGGGGTGTAACAGCCTTCGTCGTCGAGCATGATATTGTCACCCAAGACTTCGTAGCGGACAAGCTCATGGTCTTCACCGGGGAGGCGGGGCGCAGCGGCCACGCGGG
>CAZIKD010000054.1:0-3793 GCA_964539725.1 uncultured Candidatus Bathyarchaeia archaeon
GTATTCATCTAAAACCGGTGTCCAGCGTGAACAGTCTGCACCACAACGGCGTCATCATCCCTCCCAAGTACAAGGGCCGCAATCTAACCATCAAGATCAAGGGTCAGACTATGAGCCTCAACGACGAGCAGGAGGAGATGGCCGTCGCGTGGGCGAAGAAGGTCGGTACCCCCTACGTTGAGGACCCCAAATTCGCCGAGAACTTTCATGAAGACTTCGGTAAGAGGCTAGGTGTGAAACTCCTCCAGGGGGACCTCGACTTCTCCGAAATAATCCAACTCGTGCAGAGGGAACGCGAGACGAAGCAGAACCTCCCTGTCGAGGTGAAGAAGGCACAGGCGGCGGAGAGGAAGGTGCAGCGTGAGGCGAATAAGGAGAAGTACGGCTACGCCACAGTCGACGGACAGCGCATGGAGCTAGGCAACTACAACGTCGAGCCTAACAGCATCTTCATGGGGCGCGGCCAGCACCCTTGGCGGGGTAAGTGGAAGCAGGGTCCCGAATACGAGGACATCGAGCTCAATCTCAGCCCCGACGCCCCTAGGCCCCTGGGTAATTGGAAGCTCGTAGTCTGGGAGCCTTCCACAATGTGGATAGCACGCTGGACCGACAAACTCAGTGGCAAGAAGAAGTATGTCTGGCCCGGCGACGCCAGCTTCCTCAAGCAGAGGAAGGATATCGAGAAGTACGACAAGGCGCGCGCCCTCAAGGAGAGGCTCGATGCCGTAAAGACACACATAGAAGCGAACCTCGCCGCCGAGGACCTGAAGAGGCGGAAGACTGCGACCGTTTGCTACCTCATAGACCGGCTCAAGTTCAGGGTCGGGGACGAGAAGGACGAAGACGACGAGGCGGACACCGTCGGTGCCAGTACCCTCCGCCCAGAGCACGTCTGCTTTAACACCGACGGCTCGGTCACCTTCAACTTCCTCGGCAAGGACTCGGTTCCCATGAATATCACCGCCAAGATCCCCCCCAAGGTGGTGCAGAACCTACGCGACTTCGCCGCGGATGCAGGGAAGGAGAGCCTATTCGAGGGCATCAGCTCGGGCTACGTTGGGGACTTCCTAAAGGAGATCATGGAGGGGCTTAGCGCCAAGGTCTTTCGCACCCTCTACGCCACCGACGCCGTCTGGGGCAGACTCGCTACCGAGACCGTGAGGCCCGAGGACCCTAACTACGTCAAGCGCCAGGCCGCCCTAAAGGCGAACCTCGAAGCCGCCATAGTCTGCAACCACAAGCGCACCATCCCCAAGACTTGGCAGCAGAGCCTCCAGGCTAAGAAGGATCGTCTAAAACAGCTGGAGGCCAAGGCTACGGCCGATGAGAAGGCTATGCGGCAAAAGCTCGCCGACAAGGAGAAGAAGTACAGGGAGAAGCTCGCTGCCGCCGAGAAAACGCTCTACGAGGCAGAGCAGAAGCTGCGGTTGGGCGAGCACCAGCTAGAGGAGGCCGCAAAGGACCCGGGGAAGAAACTACCCACCCTCAAGAAGCGGGTTGAGGCCGCGAAAAAGGCGACCAAGGCGTGTAGGGAACTCTCCCGCAGGACCAAGAACGACTATGTAACGAAAAGCCTGAAGCTGAAGAAGCAGCTAGAGGAGAGGAAGCGGCGCGATAGAGAAGCTGTGGAGCGGATGAGGCTCCAGGTCGAAGCCCAGGAGATCACCCGCGACTACAACCTCGGCACCAGCCTGAAGAACTACGTTGACCCCCGTATCTACTATGATTGGGGGAAGAGGGTGGGCTTCGACTGGCGCAGCTACTACCCAACGACGCTCCAGAAGAAGTTCAGTTGGATGGAGCAGCAGTCCGAGGACGAAGAATCATAAGCACGCTGCGCCCACTTCTACCCCATGAGGAACCTGGTTAAGCGGAAGCTCAAGGCTGGCAAACCGGCGATAGGAACCTGGGTGACCATCGGCCACCCCGACGTGACGATGTACCTCGCGGACATGGGATTCGACTGGCTCGTCTGCGACATGGAGCACAGCGCCTACGGCCCCGAAACCTATCACGGACTCGTACAGGGGATGCTCTACGCCCGGGATAGGTGCATGCCGCTGGCGCGCATCCCTTGGGTCGACCTCATCTGGTGCAAGAAGGTGCTCGACGCCGGGGCGATGGGGATAGTAATCCCGCGCGTCGAGTCGGCGGAGATGGCGAAGGAGGCGGTGCGTCTCATGAAGTACCCGCCAAAAGGCGAACGCGGCGCGGGGCCACGCCTAGCCGCCTTCCGCGACCCCGACTACTTCAAGACGGCTAACGACGAGATACTCGTCATCCCCATGATCGAGTCGGTGAAGGGGGTTGAGAATCTTGACGAAATATTCAGCGTCGAGGGAGTCGACGCCTGCTTCGTAGGCCCCAGCGACCTTAGCCTCGACATGGGTATCCACAAGCAGTATACGAACCCCAAATTCATAGAGACTCTCGACAAGATCGTTGATGCCGGTAAAGCGCACAGCGTAGCGCCGGGAATGCACTGCTTCGTCACGCAAGACGCTACTGACATCAATGACGCCATTAAGCGCGGCTTTAGGTTCTGCGCCTTAGACACCGACCTCGGCTACCTCGCCCGCTCGGTGAAGACCACCATCGGCTACGTCAAGGGGTGGAAGCCGGGAGAGGGCGGCGAGGCTCCCGCCGTCTAAGCCTATATTCTCTAGCACCCTAATCTAACCTATGATAAGCCCCACCGAGGTAAGCGGCCTTAAGATCACGATTCTCCTAGACAACCTAATTCAGAGCGCTGGGCCAGTAGGACACTGGGGATACTCAGCCATACTCGATTACGAGGTGGGGGGCAGACGGAGGCGCGTCCTCCTCGACACTGGCAGCGACCGCGACTGCTTCCTCAGGAACCTGAAGGAATTGAAGATCGACCTCTCCGGGATAGACGCCATAGTACTCAGTCATGGCCACTATGATCACACATCCACCACAATCGAGGCCGTGAAGGCAGCGGGGGGTGTGAGGATATTTGCCCACCCCTCGGCTTTCTCGCCCGCCTACTTAGTCAACGAGAAGGGGGAAAGGCACAGGGTCTCCATCCCTGAGGGTCAGAGGCTCGTGGAGATAGAGGCAGCAGGCGGTGAGGTTGTGCTATCCCGAACACCCATCGAGGTCGCCCCCGGTGTCTGGGCTACCGGCGAAGTCCCGAGGGCGAGCTTCGAGACGATCATGGAACTCGGCAAGTCCCGCTTGGTAAAGATAGAGGACGGTTCCGAAGCATTGGACTTGATCCCCGATGACCAGTCCCTTTTCCTCCGCGAGAAGGGCGTCGGGCTGGTCGTAGTCACCGGCTGCGCTCACTCCGGCCCCCTCAACATCCTCAGCCACGTTGAAGCAATTACAGGTGAGAGGGTGAAGGCACTTATCGGAGGGACCCACCTAACGGGTAGGAAACGTGAGTACCTCAAGGCCACTATAGATGGTCTGATAGGATTCGACCTACAAATCTTGTCTCCCTGTCACTGTACCGGGTTCAAGGCGATGGCCGAACTTGCACGAGCCTTCCCAGCCTCCTTCGAGATTAACTATTCTGGTAAGGTCATCGAGCCGGTTAAGATACTCCGTGAGAGGTGAAGTCGCGGCTTATATCTCGACGAATCGCCTCTATCTTGGCGACGATGCCGCGGAAAGCATTCGCGGCTTTACTGTCCTCCTTATACACTACGAATAGTCTCCCCGAGTCAGAGTCTTTAGCAATGGCGGGATCGAGTGCGCGCGTTCTCAGCCAGGCCGATTATGGGCGCTTTCATATGTCGGGTGAATGTGACTAACTTCTCTACTA